>DATNBW010000210.1:0-3541 GCA_035607275.1 Verrucomicrobiia bacterium
CCCTGGTCGATCCTCGCCGTTACGTTCACGAACCGGGCCGCGGGCGAGCTCCGCGAGCGGATCATCAGCCTCGTCGGCGAGCCCGGCCGTGACGTCCAGGCCGGGACGTTCCACTCGCTGTGTGCCCGCGTCCTTCGCCGCGACGGCGAGGCGATCGGGATCGACCGCCGCTTCGTCGTGTACGACACCGAGGACCAGCAGAGCCTGATGAAGCAGCTCCTCCGCGAGGAGGACCTGCCGCTGACCGGCGAGTTCCGGCCGAGCGCCGTCCTCGGCGCCATCAGCCGGGCGAAGAACGAGATGCTCGACGCCACGTTCCTTGCCGAGAACGCCGTCAACCACCGCGAGCGGACGATCGCGAAGCTCGCGGTGCGCTACGAGCAGCGGCTGCGGAAGGTCGGCGCCCTCGACTTCGACGACCTGCTCCTCAAGGCGGTCGAGCTGTTCGACCAGGCGCCCGACGTCCTCGCCCGCTACCAGGATCGCTGGCGCTATCTCCACGTCGACGAGTACCAGGACACGAACCGGCCGCAATACCTGTGGATCCGCTCGCTTGCCGCGAAGCACCGGAACCTGGCCGTCGTCGGCGACGACGACCAGTCGATCTACCGCTGGCGCGGGGCCGACCTTCGGAACATCCTCGACTTCGAGCGCGACTACCCGGACGCGACGGTCGTCAAGCTCGAGCAGAACTACCGCTCGACCCAGCTGATCCTCGACGCGGCCAACGCCGTCGTGTCACGCAACACGGAGCGGACCGACAAGAAGCTCTGGACCGAGCGGAGCGGCGGGGCGAAGATCCAGCGCTTCGAGGCCTACAACGAGGAGGAGGAGGCGGAGTGGATCGCCCGTCAGGTCGAGGGCCTGATCGGCGGTCGCGGTTCCGTCCTGACCCGCCGTGCCGACGATGAGGACGCAGGGAGCCTGCGTGCCCGCGACATCGCGGTGATGTACCGGATGAACGCGCAGTCGCGGGCGATCGAGGAATCGTTCCTTCGCTACGGGATCCGCTATCAGCTCGTCGGCGGGACCCGCTTCTACAGCCGGCGCGAGGTCAAGGACGCGCTTGCCTACCTCCGGGTCCTCCGGTCCGACACGGACAGCGTCAGCTTCGAGCGGATCATCAATGTCCCGGCCCGGGCGATCGGCGACAAGACGATCGAGGTCCTCCGCGCGGCCTCCGTCCAGGGCGGCATCTCGACCTGGGAGGCGATCGAGCGAGCGGCTCGCGGCGAGCTCGAGGGGCTCGTCTCGCGGGCACGGACGTCGCTCGCCGACTTCGCGGCCCTCGTCCGGCGCCTGCGCTCGAAGGTCGGCGTGCTCGACCTCCCCGAGCTGCTCGACGAAACCCTCGAGGCGTCCGGCTATCGAGCGATGCTCGCCGACGGATCGGAGGACGGCGAGGAGCGCTGGGCGAACCTCCTCGAGCTGCGCTCGGTCACGACCCGCTACGACGATCTCGAGCCCGAGGACGCGCTCGACCGGCTGCTCGAGGAGACCGCGCTCGTCGCCGACCAGGATTCGTACGAAGGGGACGCGGACGCCGTGACGATGATCACGCTCCACGCGGCCAAGGGCCTCGAGTTCCCGGTCGTCTTCATCGCCGGGCTCGAGGAGGGCGTGTTTCCCCACAGCCGGGCGCTCGACGACGAGAAGGAGCTCGAGGAGGAGCGCCGGCTCGCGTACGTCGGGATGACTCGCGCGATGCGCCGGCTCTTCCTGTCCCACGCATGGCGCCGGGCGACCTGGGGGATGGGCCAGCCGTCGGTGCCGTCGCGGTTCCTCCTCGAGATCCCGGCCGAGCTCATGGTCGGGCCGGACCTGGCCTCGGGTAGCGCCGATCTCGACGTCGACATGGACCTCGCCTTCGGGGCGCGCGGAACGACCCGCTTCGGGCGACCGCTCCGCGGGTCCGGCGCGTCCGGCGCCGCCTACCGGCAGGGAAGCGGCACGCCCGGGGCCCCGCCGCCCGGACAGTCGTTCCGCCCGAGCCGCGACCTGTCGGCCAGGCGTGAGGCGTACGAAGGCGGCGCGCCGTCCGGTTCGCTGGGTCGTCCGGGCGCGGGTCCGGCCGCCGACAACGGCTCTGGACCGGCCCGGCCGGCCCGGCCGATCATTCCCGGCGAGCGCCAGTACCGCGACGGCGATCGCGTCCGCCATGGTCGGTGGGGCGACGGGATCGTCGTGACCTCGAAGCTGACCCGGAGCGACGAGGAGATCACGGTCGCGTTCAAGGATCCGGCGGTCGGGCGCAAGACGATGCTGGCGAGCCTCGCGAACCTCGATCTCGTCGGGTAGGCTCCGGGCGATGGCAGCCCCGCCGCGGCTCGCACCCGACCTGTCCTCGATCGTGAGCCTGGCCGACTTCGAGACGCGCGCCCGGGCCGTCATGGATCCCCAGGCCTTCGACTATGTCGCGGGCGGGGCATGGGACGAACAGTCCGTCGCAGAGGCCGAGGCCGCCTGGCGCCGGCGACGTCTCCGGCCGCGGGTCCTCGTCGACGTGAGCCATGTCGATCCGTCGACGACGATGGCCGGACAGCCGTCGGGCCTGCCCGTCGCGATCGCCCCGATGGCCGCCCATGGCCTGGCCCATCCCGACGCCGAGATCGCGACCGCCCGGGCCGCCGCGGCGGCCGGGATCCCGTTCACCCTGTCGACGATGTCGAGCGCGTCGATCGAGACGGTCGCCGCGGCCGCGCCGGACGGCGTCCGCTGGTTCCAGCTCTACGCCCAGGCCGATCCGCGCCGGAGCCGGAGTCTCGTGGAGCGGGCGGCCGCCGCGGGCTACGGTGCGATCGTCGTCACGGTCGACCTGCCGGTTCTCGGCTATCGCGAGCGCGATCTCCGGTCCGGGTTCAACCTCGCCGTCCCGCACGGAAACTTCGCGGACAGCCCGGGCCCCGACCACGCATCGCATGGCGCGGACGCCGACGGCGGGTACGACATCATCGAGAGCACCCTGGAGCGCGGTCTCACCTGGCCGGACGTGGCGACGATCCGGAGCTGGTCGCCGCTGCCCGTCCTGCTCAAGGGCATCCTGACCGCGGAGGACGCCCGGCTGGCCGTCGAGCACGGCGTTGCCGGAGTCGTCGTCTCCAACCACGGCGCTCGCCAGCTCGATCGGGCGGTCGCCACGGCCGACGCCCTCGAGGAGGTCGTCGGAGCGGTCGACGGCCGGACGGAGATCTGGGTCGACGGGGGGATCCGGCGCGGGCTCGACGTCGTGACCGCGGTCGCACTGGGGGCCCGCGGCGTCCTCGTCGGCCGGCCGGTCCTGTGGGCCCTCGCGACCGCCGGCCAGGCGGGCGTCGAACGGGCGCTCGAGCTGCTTCGGGCCGAGACGGTCATCGCCATGACGCTGCTGGGTGCGCGAACCCCGGCGGAGCTGACCCGGGCCCACGTCGCGGGCTGACGTCTCGGGCGCCGGCGGGTCCGTTCAGCGGGCCGAGCGGGTCAGCTGCTCGCGGTGCTCGTCGAAGTGCTCGTCCGTGTTGCCCCGGAACCAGTCGGCGAGCGGGTCGCCGTCGGTCCAGGCGAA
>DATNBW010000225.1:0-14833 GCA_035607275.1 Verrucomicrobiia bacterium
CCTGCGCGAGCTCGAGCGGGGCTGGCTGGCCCGCGTCTGGGCCGGCGAACCGGCGAGCGGGGCCTGACGATGGCCGACGCGGGACGGGTGATCGCGGGCAGCGCGAAAGGGATCCGGCTGCGGGCGCCAGGTGCCGGGACGCGGCCGTTCGCGGACCGGGTCAAGCAGACGCTGTTCGCGATCCTCGAGCCCGAGCTCGACGGCGCCCGGGTCCTCGACCTGTTTGCCGGGAGCGGGGCGGGCGGGATCGAGGCCCTGTCCCGCGGCGCCTCGGGCGCGATCTTCGTGGAGAAGGACCAGGGCGCGGCGGCGGTGATCGACGCGAACCTCCGCGCGGCCGGGCTCGCGGGCCCGAACGCCGCGGTGATCCGCTGGGACGTCGTCCGCTGGCTGGCCGAGCCGAACGTCGACGCGGCGTTCGACCTCGTCCTCGTCGACCCGCCCTATGCCGAGACCGAGCTCCTCACCCGCGTCCTCGAGATCCTCGGGGCGGACGGCGCCCCGCTCGCCGATGACGCCCGGATCGTCGCCAAGCACTTCTGGCGCGATCGGCCGGCCGAGCGGATCGGTAGACTGGCCTTCGAGCGGGATCGGCGGTTCGGGGAGACCGCCCTCACCTTCTACCGCCGGACCACGCGCGAGGAGCCTGCATGACGGTCGCGGTCTACCCGGGCTCGTTCGACCCGATCACGAACGGCCATCTCGACGTCATCGCCCGGACCGCGGCCGTCTTCGACCGGGTCGTCGTCGCCGTCCTGGCCAACCCGCGCAAGCAGCCGCTGCTGGCGGCCGAGGAACGCGTCGCCGTGATCCGCGAGGCGCTCGCGGCATCGCCCGCGACGATCGCCGCCGACCGGATCGCCGTCGAGGCCTTCGACGGACTGACGGTCGATCTCTGCCACCGCCTCGGTGCCGGGTTCATCGTCCGCGGCCTGCGCGCGATCAGCGACTTCGAGACCGAGATGCTGCTCGCCCACAACAATCGCCGACTCGCGCCCGATGTCGACACGGTCTTCTTCATGACCTCGATCGAGCACAGCTACGTTGCGTCGTCGCTCGTGAAGGAGATCTCGACGTTCGGCGGCGACGTATCTGCGATGATCCCGCCGGCCGCGCTGGCGGCCTTGAAACGCGTGACCGGCGGCGGCTGAACGAATCGTGGGGGTGGGAATGGACGGACGTTCGGCGGTCATCGAGACCCGCGGCCTCGTCAAGCGCTTCGCGGAGGCCAACGCGGTCGACGGCATCGACCTCGACGTGCCCGCCGGCGGTGTCTACGGCTTCCTCGGCCCGAACGGCGCCGGCAAGACGACGACGATCCGGATCCTCGTCGGCCTGCTCTGGCCGACGCGCGGCACGTCCCGGATCTTCGGCGAGACGGTCGTGCCCGGCGCGCCGGTCCTCGCCCGGGTCGGCTCGCTGATCGAGCGACCGGCGCTGTACCCGTATCTCTCGGCGTCCGAGAACGTCCGGGTGTTCGGGACGTCCCATGGCCTCGGACCCGACGTGCTCCTCCGGCGGATCGCCGAATCGCTCGACCGGGTCGGGCTGGCCGCGGTCGCCCGACGCAAGGCCGGCGGCTTCTCGACCGGGATGCGCCAGCGGCTGGCGCTCGCGATCGCGCTGATCGGACGGCCCGATCTCGTGATCCTCGACGAGCCGACGAACGGGCTCGATCCGAACGGCGTCGTCGACGTCCGCGAGCTGATCGCCCGGCTGGCGGCCGACGGCACGACCGTGTTCCTCTCGAGCCACGTGCTGCCGGAGGTCGAGCAGCTCTGCGACCGGGTCGCGATCCTGCGCGCCGGACGGATCGTGGCGGAGGGCCCGACGAACGACCTGCTCGGGACGGGCGAGCGGCTCTTCGTCCGGTTCGACAGCCCGGCCGAGGCCGAGTCGGCGCGGGCGATCCTCGGGCTGAGCGCGTCGCCGATCGACGCCGGCCCGACCCGTCCCGGTTCCGCGCTCCTGGTCGACACGCCGATCGCCGAGGCCTCGACCCTCAATCGGCGCCTCGGCGAGGCGGGCCTCTACCCGGCCGAGCTGACCCCGCGACGGGAGTCGCTCGAAGCGGTGTTCCGGGAGCTCACATCCGACAATCCCGACGCGACTGCAGCAGCCGGGCACGCCGTCCCGGAGCCCGGCGCGGGCGAGCCCGCGCCGAGCCCGCCCGCCCCTGCGACGGAGGCAGACCGATGAGGGCGCTGCTCCACGCCGACTGGCTCCGGTTCCGCCGCCGGAAGGACCTGTGGATCATCGGGATCGGGATCCTGATCCTGAGCGGCGTGACGTTCCTCGCCGCCTATCGGACCGATTCGACCGATCCGCAGTGGCCGACGCCCGCCCAGATCCGGGAGGAGGTGATGACCTTCTCCGACTTCTCCGGGATGACCCCCGAAGAGGCCGCGGCCCAGATCGATCTCATGGTCGCGGACGCGACCGCCCAGTACGAGAGCGCGAAAGAGGAATCCGAGCGGCAACAGGCGTTCGCGCTCCAGAAGTACGACCTGTCCCAGGCCGTGTTCACGATGCTCGGCAACGCCACGGCTCCGATCGTCGCCCTCGTCCTGATCTCCACGCTGGTGGTCGGTGACGAGTTCCGCTTCGGCACGATCCGGACCTCGCTGCTCGCTGCCGGTCCGCGGCGGAGATTCCTCGCGGCGCGGGTCATCAGCCTGTTCGTGATGACCGTGGGGCTGTACGTGGCGGTGATCCTGCTCGCAACCCTGCTGGCCCTCGTCCTGCGGCTCGTCGGCGCGGAGGTCATCTCGCCGACCACGCCGGTCGACCTGGCGTCGGGCATCGCCTGGCTCGGCGCCGTCGTCCTGGCGACGATGGTGATCATCTCGCTGGGCCTGGCCCTCACCGTCCTGCTCCGCTCCGGAGCGCTGCCGCTGCTCATCGTGGTCATCGCCGCCCTGACCGAGCTGTTCGTCGCCGCGCTGCCGATCTTCGCCCCGAACGAGTTCCTGTCCGGCGTGCCCCAGGTGTTCCTCCTGCGGAACATCCGGATGCTGACGGGCAGCCTCGGGATGGATACCCACGCGGTCGCCCTGTCAGAAACGGGCGAGATGCCGTACCAGGCGTTCGTCGTGCCGATGGTCGGGATCGCGGCCGTCGTCGCGGCCTGGGGAATCCTGTTCCTCGTCATCGCCGACCGCCGCCTGCGGACGATGGACGTCGTGGAGTAGGCCCGCTGTCGCCGCGATGGCGACGATTGGAGGCGTCGGCGCCGACACGCCGTGCGATAATCCGGCGAACACGCGGCGTGCCGGATCGTGGCTCGCCCTCATGACCGTCCCGAGCGACCCCACGGAGGGCACTCCGATCGACATCATCTTCCTCGTCGAGCGGCTCGAGTCGATCATCGCCAACGGCCGCCGCCTGCCCCTGACGAACAACGTCGTGGTCGACCAGGCCGCCGCGCTCGGCCTGATCGACGAGCTGCGCGTCGCCGTGCCCGAGGAGGTCCGAGCCGCGAAGCGGATCAACTCGGAGGGCGAGCGGATCATCGAGAAGGCCCAGGAGGAGGCCGAGCGCATCGTCGCGAAGGCCCAGGAGCAGGCCGCCTTCCTCATCGACGAGCGGGGCCTGACCCAGCAGGCCGAGGCGGAGAGCCGGCGGATCATCGGCGAGGCCGAGGCCGACGCGGAGGAGGTCCGGCGCGGCGCCGACGAATACGCCGTCAATGTCCTCGTCGGGCTCGAAGGCGACGTGGTCAAGACGCTGCAGAGCATCAAGAAGGGGATCGAGCTCCTCGATTCGCGGCGGGCGGATCTGCGAGCCGACGAGGACGACGACGGGATCGAGCCCGAGGGCGGCCTCGAGGACGAGGACTTCGAGGACATCCCTGTCGACGAGGGGCAGCCCCAGCCCGTCCGGCGATGACCGGCGGGGATCCCCGGGCAACCCACCCGACGGCCGACGCGCCGCTGGTCTGGAACGTCGCAGGGCTGCTCGGCGAGTCGGCCGGTGCGGTCCGCGACTACGCCGTGCGCGGCGTGGCGATCGAGGGCGACGAGGACGTCACGCTGGCCGGGCCGATCGACGGGCGGGTCCATCTCGGCCGGACGAACCGCGGCCTGCTGGTCGACGCCGACTTCTCGACCACGCTCGCGACCCAGTGCGCCCGCTGCCTGCGCGACATCGTCGTCCCGCTCGCGTTCGAGATTCACGACGAGGCCCTGCCCGCGATCGACATCCACTCGGGCCGGGTCCTGACGATCAGTCCCGAGGACGAGGAGGCCGGGGTCATCCACCTGACCGACCACCACGAGCTCGACCTCGAGCAGCCGATCCGCGAGGCGATCCTCCTCTCGATCCCGATCGCCCCGCTCGATCGCGAGGACTGCCCCGGCCTGTGCATCGTCTGCGGGCTGCCGCTCGACGAAGGCCTCCACGACCACCCCGACGACGACATCGATCCGCGCCTCGAGGTGCTCCGCGGGTTCGTGACGGAGTGACCACTGTCCTGGCGCGCACGTCACAGATGGCGTGACAAACGGCGGCTGAAGCCGGCGCCGGCCAACGGATGGCGCGCCCAGCGTGACAACCGGCCGTCGGGACGCCGATTCCTGGCCGTTTCAGCCGGATCCGGGCGGATCAGGCGTTCATTGTCACGCCTGGCGTGACGTCCGGTCTCCATCGCCTGGTCAGGGCCCGCCCGGCGGCGTACTCGTACTCGCGCGGGGACGGCGCTTCCGGTACACTCCGCCATCGGCCCTGCCAGTCCGGCTGGGCGTTCCGTCGCGTCCTGCGGCCAGATGGCCCGGCCGGCGCCCCGAACTGACATCGAAGGAGACCACGGACCGTGGGAGTTCCCAAGCGACGCGTCTCGCATGCCCGCCAGGGCGAGCGTCGCGCGCACCTGGCGCTGAGCGTGCCGGAGCTCGTGGAGTGCGATCACTGCCACGAGATGAAGCTGCCGCACCACGTCTGCCCGAACTGCGGCTGGTACCAGGGCCGCCAGGCGATCGAGCTCAAGCAGACCGCGACCGACACCGCCTCCTGAGGTGGTCGCCGCGTACGACCGCCCGATCCCGTCGCCCGCCGGTACGGCCCGCGATGACGGCCGCGGGGTGACGATCGCGGTCGACGCGATGGGCGGCGACCACGGACCGGCCGAGGTCGTCCCCGGCGCCCTCGATCACGCCCTCGCCAACCCCCGGGATCGGGTGATCCTCGTCGGCGACACGGCGACCCTGCGAGCGATCGCCGGCGATCTGCCGGGCAACGTGTCCATCGTCCACGCCTCCGAGGTCGTCGGGATGGACGAGCACCCGGCCATGGCCCTCCGCGAGAAGAAGGACTCCTCGATCATCGTGGCCATGGACCTCGTGAAGCGGGGTGAGGCCGACGCCGTCGTGACCGCGGGTCATTCCGGGGCGGGGATGGGCGCCGCGGTCCTGCGCCTCGGCCGGTTGCGCGGCGTCGACCGCCCGGCTCTCGCGGTGCCGCTCACGACCGAGGCCGGCACGCTCGTCCTGCTCGACATCGGCGCGAACACGGATTCGAGCGCCGAGAACCTCGCCCAGTACGCGCGGATGGGCTCGATCTTCAGCGAGCGCGTCCTCGGGATCGACAACCCGCGCGTCGCCCTCCTGTCGATCGGTGAGGAGAAGGGCAAGGGCGACCTCCGGATCCAGCAGGCGACCGAGCTCCTCGACCAGACCGACCTGAACTTCGTCGGCAACGTCGAGGGCAAGGACCTGACCCGCCACCAGGCCGATGTCGTCGTGTGCGACGCGGTCCTCGGCAACGTCGTCATCAAGTTCTTCGAGGGCCTCTCGACGTACATCCTCGACATGCTCCGGCGCGAGTTCCGGGGCTCGCTCCGGGGCAAGGTCGCCGGCCTCCTCATGCGCCCGGGCATCGCCCGGATCCGGGCCGTCTTCGACTACGAGCGGGTCGGTGGGTCGCCGCTCCTCGGGGTCAAGGGGACCGTGATCATCACCCACGGCCGGGCGAAGCGGCGGATGATCGGATTCGGCGTCGGCGTGGCCGCGACGATGGCCCGGACCCGTGTTCCGGAGCTCATCGCCGAGGCCCTCCGGCCGGCAACGGATGACGGCGGGAGCACCGCCGATCCGGCGTCGGGGATCGGCGCACGAGGCGCTTCCGCCTCGCCGACGGACCCGGCGACGGACGATGCCACGGGCCCGTCATCCGGCTCGCCTGCCGCAGTGGAGTCCGCATCGTGAGCGGGCCCGAGCTCACGCTGGGCCGCGGCGTGATCGCCGAGATGGTCAGCCTTGCCGCCTTCGAGATCCCGGGTGTCGCCCGCGTCGCGCGCGGCGGACCTGCCTGGCGGGCGATCTTCGCCGGGCCGCCGGTCGTGACCCGCCTCTCGGATGACGGCGTCCGGGTCCACGTCTGGATCGTCGCCCGGCCCGGCCAGCATCTCGTGACCCTCGCCGAGGACGTGCGAACCGCGGTCGGCGCCGCCGTCGAGCGGCTGCTCGGGCTCCGCCTGGAGTCGGTCACAGTGACCGTCGATGGCGTCGGAGGCTGACAGCCAGCCGGACCGGATTCGCGCCTTGCGGACCGGGCGGCGCCTCGCGCTCGCCGCTGTCTTCGAGGCGGAGTTCGGCCAGCGGACGGCCGACGCGATCCTCGAGCGGCACCTGACCGAGACCGAAGGCGACGCCCGCGCCGCCGAGCTGGCCCGGAGCCTGGTCGCCAACGTCATGACCCACCGCGACACGATCGACGCCCGGATCGTGGCCGTCGCGCCCCAGTATCCGGTCAGCGGCCTGGCCCGGATGGACCGCGCCCTGCTCCGTTGCGCCATCGGTGAGGTGCTACACTCGCCGACGCCGCCCCGGGTGGCGATTGCCGAATGGGTCGAGCTCGCACGCACCTACAGTGGAGACCCGATGCGGCGCCTGATGAATGGCGTTCTCGGTCGGATCGCCAACACGGTCGACGGGTAGTCGGCTTCCAGCTCCGAGGAGGGAGTCTCAGTGTCCACCACGTACGAGCGACTGAAGAAGCTCGTGGTCGAGCAGCTTGGCGTCGAGGAAGACGAGGTCAAGCCCGAAGCGTCGTTCGTCGACGACCTGAACGCGGATTCCCTGGACCTCGTCGAGCTGATCATGAGCCTCGAGGAAGAGTTCGGGACGGAGATCTCCGACGAGGACGCGGAGAAGATCCGGACCGTCCAGGACGCGGTCGACTACATCGACGAGCGGTCCTCCTAGCCCCGCGTACTCGCCCGGGAGTCGTGCGACCCGCCGCCGCGCTCGCGGAACGGCTGGGCCTCCCTGTCGGCGAATCCGACCTCATCGAACAGGCCCTCGTCCACACCAGCTGGCTGCACGAGCATCCCGAGGCGGCCACCGGCCACAACGAGCGCCTCGAGTTCCTGGGTGACGCGGTCGTCAATCTCGCGTTCTCGGAGGCCCTGTTCGCGGCCCATCCGTCCGACGACGAGGGGATGCTCAGTGCCCGGCGGGCGTCGATCGTCTCGACCGTCGGGCTCGCTCGCCTGGCCGGTCGGATCGACCTCGGTCCGTCGCTCTTCCTCGGCGAGGGCGAGGCCCAGCGCGGCGGCCGGCGGCGGCCCTCGATCCTCGCCTCGGCGTTCGAGGCCCTCGCCGGCGCCCTCTATCTCGATCTCGGCTACGACGTGACCCGCGACTGGCTGCTCACGATCGCCGCCCCGGAGATCAGCCTCGACGCCCCGCTGTCCAGCCTGAAGAGCCCGAAGAGCCGGCTCCAGGAGTACACCCAGCGGCGCACGGGCTCGCGGCCCGAGTATCACGTCGTCGACGCGACCGGACCGGACCACGAGAAGCTGTTCCAGGTCGAGGTCCTCGTCGACGGCCGGCGACTCGGGGTCGGCGTCGGGTCGTCGCGCCGCGTGGCGGAGACCGCCGCGGCGCAACGGGCGATCGAGGCCCTCCGCAGCGAGGCCGTCGACCTGCCCGTCCGGACCGACGCACCGTCGACGGCCGAAGAGCCGTCGTCCGAGGCCGCGCGGTGAGCGCCCCGGCCGAGGCCGCCCGGTGAACGCCCCGGCCCGCCTCCTCGCTCTCCGCCTGCAGGGGTTCAAGTCGTTCGCCGAACGGACGATCGTCGAGTTCGGACCCGGGATCAGCGCGATCGTCGGCCCGAACGGCTCGGGCAAGAGCAACCTCGCCGACGCGCTGCGCTGGTCGCTCGGCGAGCAGGGCCGGGCGCTCCGCAGCCGCAAGTCGGAGGACGTCATCTTCTCGGGGTCCGAGAAGCGGAAGGCCCTCGGCATGGCCGACGTCACCCTCGTCCTCGACAACGGCGACGGCCTCCTTCCGGTCGACTTCACGGTCCTCGAGCTCGGCCGGCGGCTCTATCGGAGCGGCGAGAACGACTACCTCCTGAACAGGCAGCGGATCCGCCTGCGCGATCTCGTCGACCTCCTCGACGGCGCCCACCTCGCGGACAACGCCTTCCTGTTCATCGGCCAGGGGATGGTCGACCAGGCCCTCGCGCTCCGGCCCGAGGAGCGGCGGCCGCTGTTCGAGGAGGTCGCCGGCGTCCGCCGCCACGAGCGTCGCCGACGGAAGGCCGAAGAGCAGCTCGCGGAGTCGGAGACGAACCTGGCCCGGGTCGAGGACATCCTCGCCGAGCTCCGGCCGCAGGCCCGCCGGCTCGCCGCCCAGGCCGAGCAGCAGACGACGCGCCTGTCGGCTGGCGAGGAGCTCGCCTCGGCGCTCCTGGCGGCCGCCCACGTCCGCTGGCACGAGGCAGCCGGGGTGGCCGCGACCGCCGCCGGCCGGGTCGAGCGCGAACGAGCCGAGGCGGACCGGGCGATGGCCGATCTCCAGGCCGCCGAGGAGGCCGCCGCGGTCATCGGGGCCGAGCTCGGGGCGCGCGCGGACACCGAGCGTGAACGGCTGGCCATCCACGAGGCCGCGCGCGGCGCCGTTTCCGAGCTCCGCCTCCGGCAGGCCCGGCTGGCCGGCGATCTCGAGGCGATCGCCCGCGACCGGACGCGTCTTCGGAACGAGCGCGAGGCGGCCGAGACATCCCTCGCCGTGGAGCGGCGCGGCCTCGCGATCCCGATCCCGGCGCGCGACCATGAGCTGGACGCGTCCCTGGTCGAGGCGGACCGGCTACTGGCCGAGGCGAACGGCGAGCTTGCGGCGCTCCGGACCGCGAGCCGGGCCCGCGGCGAGGAGGCGGCGGCGATCCGGCGCGCCGAGGCCGCGCGCCAGGCAGAGGGCGAGACCGCCCGTCGGCGCCTGACCGAGGTGGGCCGCCGGCTCGACGCCGAGCGGGGAGCGGCCACCGACGTCGCGGTGCGCCGAGCGGAGCTCGAGAGTCGCCTGGCGGGTGCCCACGCCGCACTCGAGGGTGCGACGACCGCGACGACCAACGCCATTGCAGCGCGTGAGGCCGCTCGCGCCGCCGCCGCCGAGACCGAAGCCCGCCGCCGGACCGCCGCCGAGCGAGCCGGCGCGGCCGGAGCGGCGCTCGCGGCCCAGGACGCTCGGCTCGCCGCGCTCGATGAGCGGATCCGCGAGGACGACCAGCGGGGCATCGCCCGAGCCGCCAAGCGCCGCGGCGGGCGCCGTCTCGACGAGGAGCTGGTCGTGGAGCCCGGCTTGCGGGCCGCGGTCGAGGCCGCCCTGGATGAGCTCTCCCGAGCCTATGTCGTCGACGAGTCCGCGGCCGGCGCGCTGGCGGCCGAGCGCGGGATGCTCGTCGTCCGCGAGCGGGCCGCCGGCTCCGACGCGCCTGCGACGCCCGACGCCGCGACGCGCCGCTTCCTCGACCGGCTCGCAGCGGCCCGCGGGACGCGCCTCGCCGACGCGATCCGGCGCGACCCGAGCGGATCGGTCGCGGCCGTGCTTGCCCGGACCGCGGCCGTCGACGACCTGGCCACTGCCCTCGCGCTGCAGGCGCACCTGCCCGCCGGCTGGTCGATCGCGACCCGCGACGGATCCGCGGTCGTGACCGAACTGGCGGTCCGGCTCGGGCGCGGCGACGCTCCCCTCGAGCGGCGAGCCGAGGCCGACCGGCTCCGGGCGGACGTCGCCCGGCTGCGGACCGAGGCCGCGGCCGCGATCGCCGAGACGGCGGCGACGGACCGCGCCGCGGCGGCCGCCCGCACCAGGCTCGAGGCCGCGACGAGCGAGGAATCGCGGTTGACCGCGGATCGGCGTCGCGCGGAGGAGACCGAGCGGGCCGCGGCTCGCGAGCTGGAGGCCGTCGCCCGCGAGTCGGCCTGGCACGCCGCGCAGCTCGAGCGCCTCGCGGCCGAGGTCGAGCGTGCCCGCGAATCGCTGGCCGTCCTCGATTCGAGCGGGCTGTGGGGCGACGGCGACGGCGACGGCGGTGGCCGGGCCGGCGCACCGGCCGGCGGGCCGGCGACGACGGCCGGCGGCGACGGGGACGAGGCCGCCGCGACCGCCACGTGGGAGCGCCGCGCGGCGGACCTTCGCGAGCGCCGCGACCGGCTCGCCGCGCAGCAGGCGGAGGCGGATGCCCGGCGGCGCGAGCTCGAGGGCCGGCGCGCCCGCGCCGAGGCGACGGTGGCGATGGACGAGGAGCGGATCGTCCGCGCGGAGCGCGAGGCGGTCGCCCTTGCGGAGCGCGAGGAGCAGCTTGCCGAGGAACGTCGCCGGCTCGCCGCGGAGCTCTCGACGGCGGTCGAGCGCGAGGAGCGCGGGGCGGCCGCCCTTGCCGAGCTCCGGGCCGCCGATGCCGCCGCGCGGGATCGACTTGCGGCGGCCGAGCGCGCGGCGGCACACGGTCGCGAGCGATTGCGGGCGGCGGACGACCGTCTGCGCGCAGCCGATCGGTCGGATCTCGAGGCCCGCCTCGGTCGCGACGCCCTGCGCGAGCAGCTCCTGGTCGAGCTGGCCGGTCTCGGCGAGCTCGGGCGACGACGCCTCGAGAGCGAGGCCGGGGTGGTCCCTGTGGCGGTCGGGCCGGGCCAGCTCCATGGCGCGATCGACGGCGAGCCCGCGGGCAGGCCCGCTGCCTCGAACGCACCCGGCGCCACGGGCGACCCGCTCGAGCCGGCGAGTCGAGCGTCCGAGTCCGACGACACCGCGGCGCTCGAGTCGGCGCTCGACGTCGTCGCCGCACGCTGGGCGACCGAGCCGCCGGCCGGCGAGGCCCCGTCGCCGGGCCGGCTCGGCGCGCTTCGCCGGCGCTACCACGAGCTCGGCGCGGCGAACCCGTTCGCGGTCGAGGAGTACGACGCCCTGCGCCAGCGTCTCGAAGGGCTCGACACGCAGCAGCGCGACCTGCGGAGCGCGATCGACAAGACGCGCCAGCTGATCGCCGAGCTCAATACGATGATCGCCGACCAGTTCCGAACGACGTTCGCGGCCCTCGAGACCGCGTTCGACGCACGGTTCCAGCAGCTGTTCGGCGGCGGGTTCGCGCGCCTGTCCCTGACCGACCCGACGGACCTCGCCGCGACCGGCGTCGAGATCGTCGCCCGGCCGCCCGGCAAGAAGGCCCAGGCGCTCGCGATGCTCTCGGGCGGCGAGCGTGCCCTCACCGCCGTCGCCCTCCTGTTCGCGATGCTCGAGGTCCGGCCCGTCCCGTTCTGCGTCCTCGACGAGGTCGACGCCGCGCTCGACGAGGCGAATGTCGGGCGGTTCTCCGAAGCGCTGCGGAGCCTCGCCGACCGGACCCAGTTCATCGTGATCACCCACAACCGGGGCACGATCGAGGCGGCCGACGCCCTGTACGGCGTGACCGTGGGCGACGATTCGGTGAGCCGGGTGATCAGCCTTCGCCTCGACGAGGCGCAGGCGATCGCCGAGCGGCAAGGGGCAGCCAGCCTGTCGGACGATGCCCTCGACGGGATCGAGAATGGTCCACGCGACGGATCGACGGATCCCGAGCTGGCCGAGGTGGGCTGATGTTCTGGCGACGGAAGCCCGAGGAGCCCGAGAAGGAGCCGCGACGGGACCCGGGCACGGAGCCGGGTGCGTCGGGCGAGCCGTCGGGCGAACCGGCGGCGCCCGACGATGATGCGCTCGCCAACGACGGGCCGTGGGAGCCAGATCCGTCCGAGTTCGAGCCGGGCGCGGCGTGGGGTCCGTCGGGCGCCCCGCGGACGGACGCCGCGAGCGAACCGGTCATCGAGCCGATCTTCTTCGACCCACCGGAGCCCCATCCCGTGGCGCCAGTCGTCGAGCCCGCCGGTTCGCTCGACCAGGGCCTTGCACGAACTCGCGGCGGGTTCATGTCGCGGCTGCGCGGCTTCCTCGGCGGGGAGGGTGACGGCCCATCGTGGGACGACGTCGAGGAGACCCTGATCGCGGGCGACGTCGGAGCATCGCTCGCGATGGACGTCGTCGAGGGAGCCCGGCGCCGGCGCGATCCGGGTGGCGCCGAGGCGGCCGTTCGAGCCGAGCTGACCGCGCTGCTGGTGGCCCGCGAACCCGGCTGGGAGCCGCGCCCGGCGGTCGACGACGGGCCGGCGATCCTGCTGATCGTCGGGGTCAACGGGACGGGCAAGACGACGACGATCGGGAAGCTCGCGACGCGCTACATGGCCGAGGGCCGCCACGTCCTCCTCGCCGCGGCGGACACGTTCCGCGCTGCGGCCATCGACCAGCTGATGATCTGGGCCGATCGGGCCGGGGTCCAGGTCGTGTCGCACGCGCCGGGTGCGGACCCGGGGGCCGTGGTGTACGACGCCCTCGACGCGGCGATCGCGCGCAAGGCCGACGTCGTCATCGCGGACACGGCCGGCCGGCTGCACACGAAGTCGAACCTGATGGACGAGCTGACGAAGATCCGCCGGATCATCGACAAGCGGCTGCCGGGCGCCGTCCCGGAGACGTTCTTCGTCCTCGATGCGACGACGGGCCAGAACGGGCTTCACCAGGCGAAGGCGTTCCACGAGTCGGTCGGGCTGACCGGGATCGTCCTCACCAAGCTCGATTCGACGGCCAAGGGCGGGATCGTGTTCGCGATCGAGCACGAGCTGGGCATCCCCGTCCGGTACGTCGGGGTGGGGGAGCAGGCGGGCGACCTCCTGCCCTTCGATCCCCAGGCATTCGTAGCCGCGCTCTTCGCCTGACCGGGACGCCAGTCCCACGACGGCGTCGCATGGTCCGAGCTGCGCCGCCCCTCCGGCCGTGACGAACGGCGCCGGTGCGCCAGGGCAGCATGGCAGGCGATGACCACCGTTGGACGGGACCGAGTCCACGACCGAGACCGGTTGTCCCTGCGCACCGCGATCCAGGCGCCCGGCCGGGTGGCCGCGGACCATGCGCTACACTCTCCGGGCCTCGGTGCGCCAGAACTCGTGCACCACCCGATCGGCGTCGCCTCCGCGCCTCGCCGGCCGGTTCACACCCACGACGGAGTCCCACTCGAACCGTGTTCGACAGCCTGAGCGAACGCCTGCGCAAGACGCTCTCCGACCTGACCGGCCGCGGCCGCGTCAGCGAGGCGGACGTCGATGCGGCGATGCGCGAGATCCGGCTCAGCCTCCTCGAGGCCGACGTCAACTTCAAGGTCGTCAAGGAGTTCATCGGCCGGGTGCGCGAGCGCGCGATCGGGACCGAGATCCTCCAGAGCCTGACGGCCGGCCAGCAGATCGTGAAGATCGTCAACGACGAGCTGGTCGCGCTGCTCGGCGCCGGCGACCGGACATTCCACCTGACCGGCAACCCGGCGGTCGTCGCGATGGTCGGGCTCCAGGGCTCGGGCAAGACGACCTCGTCGGCGAAGCTCGCCCGGCACCTCGTCCGGCAGGGTCGCCGGCCGCTCCTCGTCGCGGCGGACCCGTATCGCCCGGCCGCCGCCGACCAGCTCGAGACCCTCGGCAAGGCGCTCGACATCCCGGTCCACAGGGCGCCGGTTGGGACGTCCGTCGTCGACATCGCCCGGGGCGGGGTCGAGGCGGCCCGCCGCCTCGCCCGCGACGTGGTGATTCTCGACACGGCCGGCCGGCTCAGCGTCGACCAGGCGCTCATGGACGAGATCGCGGCGGTGAACGCCGCGGTGAAGCCGGTCGAGACGCTCCTCGTCGTCGATGCGATGACCGGCCAGGAGGCGGTCGCCGTCGCGACCGCGTTCAAGGCTGCGGTGCCCCTGACCGGCCTGATCCTGACGAAGATCGACGGCGACGCACGAGGCGGGGCCGCGCTCTCGATCAGCGCGGTGACCGGCCTCGCGGTCAAGTTCATGGGAACCGGTGAGAAGACCGACGCCCTCGAGGTCTTCCACGCCGACCGGCTCGCCGGCCGGATCCTCGGCATGGGCGACGTCATGACCCTCGTCGAGCGGGCCCAGGAGCACGTCGACGCGAGCCAGGCCGCGAAGATGGAAGAGAAGCTCCGCAAGGCCCAGTTCACCCTCGAGGACTTCCTCGAGCAGATCCAGCAGGTCCAGAAGATGGGCCCGATGGGTCAGCTGATGGGCATGATCCCGGGCATGGGCGGGATGGCGAAACAGGCCCAGGAGGCGGTCGACCGGGGCGACCTGCGCCGGGTCGAGGCGATCATTCGGGCGATGACGCCACGCGAGCGACGCGAACCGGCAATCCTCAACGGCTCACGCCGGCGACGGATCGCGGCCGGGGCGGGAACGGACCTGACCGAGGTCAACCGCCTGATCAAGCAACATGCCGAGCTGTCGAAGCTGATGAAGCAGCTCAGCGGGGGTGGTGGCCGAAAGGCCGCGATGGCCGGCCTGTTGGGCCGGCGGTAAGGGGAGACTTCGCGCCATGACCGAGCCACGCACGCCGGACGATCAACCGGCCGAGACCGGAGCCTCGCAGCCGACCGCCGACGCGCCGCCGCCGCCGACGACGGAGCCCGAGGCGCCGGCGGCGCCCGCGACGACGGCCGCGACGCCGATCGAGCCCGCCACGCCG
>DATNBW010000246.1:0-3425 GCA_035607275.1 Verrucomicrobiia bacterium
CGCGAGCGGATGACGATCCAGGAGATCGACAAGGCGACCCCGAACGCCCTGATCAACATCCGGCCGGTCGTGGCCGCGATGAAGGAGTTCTTCGGCGGCAGCCAGCTGTCGCAGTTCATGGACCAGACCAACCCTCTGGCCGAGCTGACCAGCAAGCGCCGCCTCTCGGCGCTGGGGCCGGGCGGCCTGTCGCGCGAGCGCGCCGGCTTCGACGTCCGCGACGTCCACCACAGCCACTACGGCCGGATCTGCCCGATCGAGACCCCGGAAGGCCCGAACATCGGCCTGATCGGCTCGCTCGCCACGTACGGCCGGATCAACAGCTACGGCTTCATCGAGACCCCGTACCGCAAGGTCAAGCGGACCGTCGCCTGGGACGACCCGGAGCTCGCGACGTTCGAGGCCGGCGGCGACCTGCTGAGCAAGAGCGGCGAAACGGTCCTCAAGGCCGGCAAGCCGTTCACGAGCGAGGCGATCGCCGAGCTGAAGAAGCAGAAGGCGAACGCCTTCCCGATCCGCCCGATCGTGACCTCGGAGATCGAGTACCTCCCGGCCGACGAGGAGGAGGAGCACGTCGTCGCCCAGGCGAACGCGCCGCTCGACGCCGAGGGCCACTTCCTCGCCGAGCGGATCCCGTCCCGCTATCGCGACACCTTCCCCGAGGCGCGGGCCGGCCAGATCGAGTACATGGACGTCAGCCCCAAGCAGGTCGTCTCCGTCGCGACCGCGCTGATCCCGTTCCTCGAGCACGACGATGCGAACCGCGCCCTGATGGGCTCGAACATGCAGCGCCAGGCGGTTCCGCTCCTCGAGCCGGAGTCGCCGATCGTCGGGACCGGCATGGAGGAGCGTGCCGCGCGTGACTCCGGCCAGGTCCTCGTCGCCAGCCGGGCCGGCGTCGTGACCAGCGTCACCGCCGAGCGGATCCGGATCGAGACCGACTCGGGCGAGCTCGACGAGTACAAGCTCCAGAAGTTCGTCCGGAGCAACCAGGGCACGTGCATCAACCAGCGCCCGATCGTCGACGTGGGGATTCGCGTCACGGACGGCCAGGCGCTCGCCGACAGCTCGTCGACCCAGGAGGGCGAGCTCGCGCTCGGCCGGAACGTGCTCGTCGCGTTCATGAGCTGGGAAGGCGGCAACTACGAGGACGCGATCGTCATCAGCGACCGCCTCGTCCGCGACGACCTGTTCACGAGCATCCACATCGAGAAGCACGAGATCGAGTCCCGGGACACGAAGCTCGGGCCCGAGGAGATCACCCGCGACATCCCGAACGTCGGCGAGGAGTCCCTCAAGGACCTCGACGAGGAGGGGATCGTGTACATCGGGGCGGAGGTCCGCCCGGGCGACATCCTCGTCGGCAAGATCACCCCGAAGGGCGAGACCGAGCTGACCGCGGAGGAGCGCCTCCTGCGGGCGATCTTCGGCGAGAAGGCCCGCGAGGTGAAGGACTCGAGCCTGCGCCTGCCGCACGGCGAGCGGGGCAAGGTCGTCGAGATCCGCGAGTTCCGGCGCGAGCTCAACGACGACCTCCAGCCGGGCGTCAACCGCCTGGTTCGGGTGTCGGTCGCCCAGAAGCGGAAGATCAGCGTCGGCGACAAGATGGCCGGCCGCCACGGCAACAAGGGCGTCATCGCCAAGATCCTGCCGGCCGAGGACATGCCGTTCCTGCCGGACGGGACGCCTGTCGACATCGTCCTCAACCCGCTCGGCGTGCCGAGCCGGATGAACATCGGCCAGATCCTCGAGACGCATCTCGGCTGGGCCCTCCACGAGAAGGGCCAGAAGGCCGCGACCGCCGTCTTCGACGGGGCGACCGAGGACCAGATCAAGGCCGAGCTGCGCGAGGCCAAGCACAAGGTCTACGGGGTCGAGAAGTCGCTCCCCGAGGACGGCAAGATCGATCTCCGCGATGGCCGGACCGGCGAGATCTTCGACCGCCCGATCACCGTCGGCTACATCTACATGCTCAAGCTCCACCACCTCGTCGAGGACAAGATCCACGCCCGGTCGACCGGCCCGTACAGCCTGATCACCCAGCAGCCGCTCGGTGGCAAGGCCCAGTTCGGCGGCCAGCGCTTCGGCGAGATGGAGGTCTGGGCGCTCGAGGCGTACGGCGCCGCGAACATCCTTCAGGAACTGCTCACCGTGAAGTCGGATGACGTCCTCGGACGTGTCCAGACGTATGAAGCCATCGTCAAGGGGGAGGAGATCCAGCCGCCGCGCGTCCCGGAATCCTTCAAGGTCCTGATCAAGGAGCTGCGCAGCCTTGGGCTGAATGCGGAGATCCTCGACCAGAACGACGAGGAGATCCAGCTGGCCGAAGACGACGTCTCCGGTTACATGCTTCCGGATCTCGGCGGGATCAACCTCGCCGGGTTCGAGGACTGACTCGCAACGCACACACCGCTCATCGGTCGGGTGGAGGCCCGGCCGGACCGGCCTCACGCGTCCTGAGGTCGCAGCGCGCCACCGGGCCAGGCGGCGGCGCGAAGGAGAACCATGCTCGAGGTCAATAATTTCAGCGCGATCCGCATCTCGCTTGCCAGCCCGGACCAGATCCGGGAGTGGTCGAAGGGTGAGGTGACGAAGCCCGAGACCATCAACTACCGGACGCTCAAGCCGGAAAAGGATGGCCTTTTCGACGAGCGCATCTTCGGTCCGACGAAGGACTGGGAGTGCTACTGCGGGAAGTACAAGCGGATCCGCTACAAGGGCATCATCTGCGACAAGTGCGGCGTCGAGGTCACCCGCTCGAAGGTCCGCCGTGAGCGCATGGGCCACATCCAGCTGGCCAGCCCGGTCAGCCACATCTGGTACTTCAAGGGCACCCCGAGCCGGCTGGGCATCCTCCTCGACATCAGCCCGCGGAACCTCGAGCGGATCCTGTACTTCGCGCTGTACATCGTCACGAACGTCGACGAGGAGGCCCGCAAGCGCGCGCTCCTCGCCCTCGAGGACGAGGCGGCCGGACGCGGCGGCAAGGCCGGCGAGGCCCTCGCCGAGCTGGAGGACCGCCTCCGCGCGGACGTCAACAAGACCAAGGACGAGCTGACCGCGGCCCTGGCCGCGACCAAGGCCGACCTCGAGAGCCAGCGGACCATCCGGACCGAGGAGGTCGTCACCGCGGCCCAGGCGGTCGAGGCCCAGCTGGCCGCCCTCAAGACCGGCGAGGCCGAGGACACGATCGTCTTCGCCCCGACCGGCGAGGTCGTCGTGGCCGCCGGCGCCAAGGGCGGCAAGGAAGCGACCGCCGCCCTGCGCAAGATCGTGTCGGCCGAGACCGAGCGGGTCACCGCCGAGCTCCAGCAGCGCGAGCGCGACGAGGAGCGGGCGGTCGAGCAGAAGATCGCCGACCTCACGGCCGGCGTCGACGAGACCCTGCGCGGCGAGCGCGAGCAGCTGTCGGGCGGGGCCCAGGC
>DATNBW010000264.1:0-8411 GCA_035607275.1 Verrucomicrobiia bacterium
CCCGCCTCGAGCAGCCTGAGCGCGCCAAGCGTGAACGGCCGGTTGACCCGGTTGACGATGAACCCTGGCGAGTCCCGGCAGCGGACCGCGGTCTTGCCCCAGCCCGCGACGAGCGATTCGGCGGCCGAGACCACTGCCGCATCCGTACGCGGTCCGGCGACGACCTCGACGAGAGCCATCAGGGGAGCGGGATTGAAGAAGTGCAGGCCGACGACGCGCTCCGGCCGGCTCGTCGCGCCGGCGATGGCCGCGATCGAAAGCGCGCTCGTGTTCGTCGCGAGGATCGTCGCGGGATCGGCCACGGCGTCGAGGGTCCGGAAGATCGTCGTCTTGAGCTCGAGCGATTCGAGGGCCGCCTCGATCACGACGTCCGCCTCGTCGCCGAGCTGCTCGAGAACCTCGGTCCCGCGGAGCCGGTCGAGGCGGGCCGCGACCCAGGCATCGATGTCGGCCGGGTCCGGCACAGTTCGCGCGGCCCGCCGGGCGAGGCCGTCCGCGACGCGGTCCCGGCCCCGGGCGAGGGCCGCGTCGTCGACGTCGTGGAGGACGACCTCGTGACCCGCCTCGAGGGCGACCTGGGCGATCCCGGTGCCCATGACGCCCGCGCCGACCACGCCGACGATCGGCTGGTCGGTGCGCAGATCGCGGGCGGCGTCCGGCGGCGCGTCGGTCATGGCGCGAGGGTAGGTCCTCGTGCCGGTCGACGTCGCCGCCGGATGGGCGCCGAGACGAGTGGCGGTCGGTCAGCGGCGGGGCTGGCCGGTGGTCCGCGTCTCAGCGACGGTCGGGGCCGGGATGAGCAGCACGGCCGCCGCGATCAGGGCCGCGAGGGCGATCAGGGCCACGCGCCAGCCATCGTTGCTCGAGACCGCGGTGGCAGCCTCCGTGTCCGTCGGCGGCGGGGTCGCGCCGCTGGGCGGCGTGCCCGCGATGCCCAGGACCTCACCGCTCGGGGGCGGGCTGCCGGCGATCGGCAGCTCGCTGCCACCGGGGGCCACGCTCGCCGCGGTGCTCGGGGCCGTGCTCGGAGCCGTGCTCGGGGGTGCACTGGACACCACGGCCGAGGCGCTCGGCGCGGCGGCAGACTCGATCGGCTGCTCGCTGCCGGACGGCGGCGCACTCTCGTTCGCGGGTGCGCAGTCGACCCAGAAGACCTTCATCTTGTCGTGCTTGCCCGTGTCGAGGTCGCCGTCCCAGAACAGCTTGTAGTGGCCGTCGGGCAGCGTGTAGACGCCCTCCTCCGGCTGGCGGTCCTCGCCGTCGCCGGCGGTGTCGTAGGTCCCGCTCAGGACGACGGTGCCCTTCTCGCCGGTCGGGGCCCATTCCTGGATCTCCCACGTCCCGGCCTGCTCGGGGTCGGCGAAGTAGAAGTGGAGATGGAAGGTGCAGACGTGCGGCTCGTTCCGGACTTCGCCCGGGTCGTTCTCGCCGGCACCTTCGTGGATCTTGACGGTCCCGTTGTTGCCGGGCGTGTCGTTGGCGAAGGCGGACGGGGCGATGCCTGCGAAGGCCGCCATCAGGATCGCCGCGAGGAGGCCGAACGGCCTCAGCAGGGGCAGGGCGCGTCGTCGGTTCATGGTGTGCACTCCGTCGTTGATGCTCGATCAGCCGACGGTCCTGGGCGCTCCGTCGCGGTCTGACGTCATGAAACCTCGACAGACGCGCCAGACGGATCGCATCGCAACCGTCCCGCGATTCAGCCGCGTCACAGAGGCGCTCGACGTCGGTCGGCCGCGTCCGCCCCGCGGAGGGTTGCCGAAGCCGGTGCAACAGACGCCACCGTCAGACGTTCTCGAGGGCAGACGATGTCGCGATCGGACGGTCGCCATCCGTCGAGCCGTGGTCGTGGAGGGCGAGGGTGATGGCAGTCCGGTCGCGGTCGGGCGTGGTCGCAGGTCTCGGGATCGCTTTCATCGTGCCCGCCCTGTCCCTGCTCATCCCGGCTCTCGTCCAGAACGGGATCGCGCCCGCCGAGGCGCTGCGCTCGATGCTCGACGTATTCGGCTTCTTCACCTGGCTGTCGCTGGCGCTGCTCGGGCCGCTCGGCATCGCGGTGGCTGGGCGATCCGCAGGGGTGCGGACGGCCCTGGGCTGGCTGGCCGTGCTCGTCGTCGCGGGGCCGGCGTATCTGGCGATCTGGTTCCTGGGCGCTGCCAGTCTCAGCGGCGGGCTCGGCAACCCGTTCTGATTCGCCCGAGGCGCCGCGGACGCATTCGCCGGGCGTCGTCAGATCGGCTTGAACGCCTCGAACGGCTGGCGGCATCCTCGGCAATAGAACAGCGAGCGGCAGAGCGCCGGACCGAACGCGCTGTCCATCGCGATCTGGGCAGAGCCGCAGAACGGGCAGCGCACGTCGACGGGCTCCGCGGGCGGCGCGATCCCGGCCCTGCGGAGACCGGCGCGGCCGGCGTCGGTCAGCCGCTCGGTCGTCCACGGCACCGCGAACGTGAAGGCGACGTCGACGGGTCGGCCGAGGACGACGAGCGCATCGGCCACGCTCGACCGGATGACCTCGAGCGCCGGGCAGGCCACGAAGGTCGGCAGGAGCTCGACGGCGATCCGGTCTCCCGCGACGCTGATGTCATGGACGAGCCCCAGGTCGACGATCGACACGGTCGGGATCTCGGGATCGTGGACGGTCGCGAGCCGAGCGGCGACGGACTCGATCGAGACGGGCGCCGCCATCACCACGTCGCCCCGACCTCCGAACGGCGGACCATCGTGAACTCGGCATGCAGGGCCCGAAAGACGTCGGAATGGTCGGTCCGGGCGCGGTCCGGGGCCACCGTCGGCGGGAGCTCCGGCAGCCCGAGGCGTGCGAACGTCGCCGCGACGCCGGATCGCCAGCGAGCCTCGATCGCGGCGAATGGCTCGGCGACGATCCCATGCCGGACCAGGGCGGTCTCGCCGGGCAGCGGCGCGAGCACCGTCCCGGCGTCCGCGGCCATCGCGTCGAGCGCCGCGACCAGGCGACGACGCGATTCGCCCCCAGCTTCGGCCAGGCGCTCCAGCCACGTCTCGACGTGCATCAGGTGGTAGCGCTCCTCGCGCCGGATCTTGGCGAGCAGCTCGGCCAGCGGCCGGTGCGACGACTCGGCGAGGGCGCCGAGCCGGGCACTGTCGGCGGTGTCGTAGAGGTAGCGGCGGGCGATCGTCGCCGCCCAGTCGCCGCGCGGATGGTCGAGCAGGCGAGCGTGGAGATAGCCCTCGGGCGGGCGGTCGTACGCCCACGCGTCTGCGTCGCGCCCGTCCGGGACCGTGTCCGCGAGCAGGCGGTAGAGCGCCTGGGCATGCCCGAGCTCGTCCTGGGCGAGCGAGCTGATCGCGACGTCCTCCTCGAGGATCGGCCCGATGCCGGTCCACTCCGAGTCGCTGAAGCCGATGACGAACTCGTCGTCCGCCATCGAGAGGAGGAGCAGGGCGAGCGCGCGCTCGCGGGCGTCGCCGGCGCCGTCGAAGTCCATCGCCAGAGGCTGGAACGCCCCGTCGTCGGTCATCGACTGCCCTTGTTCGCCTTCGGTTTGGCCTGCCCCGACTGCTCGCGGGCGGCCGCGAGCTTGTCGCGCATGACGTAGCCGCCGGGCTTCTTGAACGAGCGATCGAGCGGCGGCTGGAGGAGGTCGAGATCGGCAAGGTCGTGGATGTCCGAGCGGCGGACGACCCACAGGTGGACGCTCTCCTGGCGCCGGCTGTACATCTCGCGGGCGTAGTGGAGGGCGAGGGTCGCGTCGGGCGCCATGACCGAGCCGCCGTGGCGCATCGGGTCGCCGTCCTTCTCGCGTCGGAAGACCTCCCACGGTTCGAGGACGCCCGGGCCGGTCGCCCCCGGACCGCGATCGGCGGGTGCCGAGTCCGTCACGCGACGGCCGCCCGAGGATTGCCGAGGATCGCGTCGCGAACCCATTGCGTCGCGGCCCAGTTCGCGCGCCGGAAGTCGAGCCGTTCCTGGGACTTCGGCCCGTGGTTCGTGACGACGGTCCGGAGCTCGTTCCAGTCGGGCTCGTCGTAGGCCCAGACCCCGGTGGCGGCGTCGAGGGCCAGCGCCGCATCCGGGATCGCGAGGCCGAGCTCGCGGATCCGGGGCACGTAGATCCCGATGAACTCCTGGCGAAGCTCCTCGCTCGTCTTCGCCTTGATCCTCCAGTGGATGTCGCGATCCTTCGACCGGTCGCTGCGCGGCCCGTGCATCTGCATCAGCGGCCCCCACCACCGGTCGAGCGCCTCCTGGATCGCCGCCCGCTGGGCCGGCGTGCCGGTCGCCATCGTCACGACGACGTCGCGGCCATGCATGATGTGGACCGACTCCTCCCAGCAGATCTTCTTCATCGTCCGGGCGTACGGGGCGTAGGACGAATCGCGGAGGGCCTGCTGGGCCACGATCGCGGCCGCGTCGACGAGCCACGCGATGATCCCGATGTCGGCCCACGACTTCGTCGGGTAGTGGAAGACGTTGTGGAACTTCGTCTTGCCGTCGAGGAGGTCCTGGATCATCGCCTCGCGGGGCTTGCCGAGGTCCTCGGCGACCCGGTACAGCAGCTGGGCATGCCCGACCTCGTCCTGGACCTTGGCGGTGAGGGCCAGCTTCCGGCGGAGCGTCGGCGCCCGCATGATCCATTCGCGCTCGGGCAGGACCCCCATCAGCTCGCTGTTCGCATGCATCTCGACGAAGCGCAGGACGGCGATCCGATATTCGTCGGGCATCCAGTCGGTGGCCTCGACCTTGCCGCCGCCGGTCACGTGCTCCTCGAAGTGTCGGTAGCGCTCGTCATGGTCGAGGGCGTCGTCGTTGAACGGCAGGGCGCTCCGCTCGCGCGGCGGCAGGACGGGATCGAGGGCGAGCGGGTCGGTCATCGGTGGTCCTCCGAGAGGGAGCGCAGGGCGAGCTCGACGTAGTGGTCGGCGATCCGGTCCGGGCTCAGGCGGCCGTCCGGGCGGTACCAGGTCGCGATCCCGTTGAGGGCGGTCAGGATGAAGGTGGCGGCAATGGCGGGATCAGTCGGGCGAAAGGCTCCGACAGCGACGCCGTCGCGGATCGTCTCGCGGAACCGCGCCTCGTACGCGTCGCGGCGTCCGGCGATGACGGCCCGCCGGCCGCCCGACAGGTGGCGCCACTCGGTCACGAACACGCTCGATCGCTCGGGATCGGCCGCGACGACCTCGACATGGGCCTCGACGAGGGCGGCGAGCCGCTCGACGGCGTCCGCATCGCCGGTCTCATCCACGGCTCGGTCCGCCGCGTGCTCGAACGCCGAGGCCGACCGATCGACGATCGCCCAGAGGAGGTCCTCCTTCGACGCGACGTGGGCATACAGGCTGGCGCCCTGGATGTCGAGGGCTCGGGCGATGTCGCGGACGCTCGTCGCCGCGTAGCCGTTCGCGTGGAAGAGCTCGCTGGCAACCTCGTCGATCTCGCGCCGCCGGGCGCCCGTCTCGATCACGCCGTCCCGCCTCCTACCTAACGATCGTTAGGCATCGCAGGGTACGTGCGTGAGGAGCTGGATGTCAACCCGAGCGCGTCGACGGGCGCCTCACTTCAGCAGCGCATACCGATAGCTGACGGACACCTTGGCAACGTCGAACGTCACGACGCCGCCCGCGTATTGCGCGAACACCAGCCCGCGCACGTACCCTCCGCCACGGTGGGTCGCCAGCGCGGCCGTCGTCCCGTACCACGCGTAGCTCGGCCCGATCAGCCTGGCCGCGTCGTAGTTCTCGACATAGACGTAGGAGCCGTATCCCGGATTCCAGATGCCGCTGACCGCCTTGCGACCGTTCGGCGAGCGGCCGAGGACCTTGTACGTCACGTTTCCGTAGACGGTCGCGGACGGGACGCTGAAGGCATACGACAGGGCGACCCACGAGTGGCCGGAGGAGATCCGCACGCCGTGGTAATAGCTCGACGAGGACGTGCTGATCGATCCGTCACCCGGGTCGCCATGGATCGCGAACTGCGATCCGTAGAGGGTCTTCGAGCCCGTGTACCAGTACAGCTTCTTGAGCGAGATCGTCGTGTACGCGGTCGCCTTCAGCGTGTTGCTTCCCGTGTCCACGAGCGTCTGGGTCACCCGGTACTTGCCCGCGGCGACGAGCGTCCCGGCGGCCGTTCGTCCGTTCCACGCCCAGGCATACCCCGCCGACTTCGTCCCGAGGCTGACGAGTCGCACGATCTTCCCGGTTGCGACCGAGTAGATCCGGATCGTGACGGTCGCGGGCTCGTGGAGAGTGCCCCGGATCGCCACCGTGTCCTTGTAGCCGTCCTTGACCGGGTAGAAGGTCGCCGCCGAGACACCGAGCGACACGGCGTCGACGGCCTGGTCGAGAACGACCGTCTCGGCCAGCCCGGCCTGCGACGACCGGAAGACACCCGATCCGGCGTATTCGGCGACGAGGTCGTGCGACCCGAGCGCGAGCGACGTCTTCACGACGAGGGTCGTGTCGCCCGGTCCGACGACCTTGGTCCCCAGGACCGTGGCCGTGGTCGCGTCCCGGATCGTCAGGTTCCCCGCGGTCGGCGGCGCGGAAGTCCCCGCGGCGCCGGTCTTGCCGCCGACGATGGCGGTCAGCGTGACCTGCTGCGTCGTCTGGACCGGGTTGAGATCGGCGCTGAGCGTGGTGGCGGTCGCGTTTCCGACCGAGATCGGCACAACGCTGCTGGTGCTCGGTCCGAAGAGCCCGATGCCGCCGAAGGATGCCGTGACGGAGTGGGCCCCCGCGGCGATCGCCAGGTCCACGGTCGCGGACCCGTCGGGCTGGAGCGGCCAGGGTGACGACGGGCCGCCGTCGACCGCGAGCAGCACCGCCGGGATGAAGCCCGGATCGCCCGACGGGGCGGGCGTGACCTGAACCGTGAACGATGCGAGATCCGGTGCGTCGACGGGCGATGCGGGCCCTTCGAGCGTGGTCGTCGTCGGCGTCAGGCCCCGGCCGCTCAGGGCCACCGTCCGCGTCCCGCCTCCCGTGAGATGAAGGACGGCAAGGGCAGTCCGCGTGCCGGCGACCGTGGGACTGAAGGTCAGCTGGATGGAACAGCTGTCGCCGAGGTTCAAGGTGACGCCCTGGCAGCCGTTCGATCCGATCGCGAAGTCGCCGGGCTGACTGCCCCCGAGCGTGACCGACGTGATCGACGTCGCGGTCGTCAGCGGGTTGCTGACGGTCGTCGCGCCGGGGGCGCTCGTCGTCCCGACCGATTGATCGCCGAATGCGACGGCGGTTGCTCGGACGAGCGCGATCGGTACGCCCGAGTTGATTCGCACGGCGCCGCGGAGCGCGGGAACCAGGCCCTCGCAGTGCTGCTCGAAGTCGGCGGCGAACGCGGTCAGGGTGCCAGCCCCGTCGAACGTCGGTGCCTGGAGGATCTGGAACCGGCCGGTCAGCTGGTTGCAGCCACGTCCCTGTCCGTACACGTCGAGGCCCGGATATCCCGGCTCGGCACCGAAGGCGCGCTGCGCGTCCTCGTAGGAGCCCGTCGTCAGCGCCTCACCATCGCGTCCGCGGAAGTTGAGGAACCAACCCGACACTTCCATCATGATCAGTCCGGCCGTCCCGGAGCCACCCCCGAACGCCGGCTCGATGTCGTACAGCTGGCCCTGGCCGATGTAATCGCCGGCGTCGCTGTCGAGGACGAGCGCGGTGGCCGTCGGCACGCTCGCCGCGACGGGCGCGATCGGCGCCAGGACGGCGGTCGCGAGGACGGCCATCAGCACCCCGATCAGGGTCCTCCGAGATCGATCGATCCGTCCGGAATGTGTCGATTGAGCGATCACCCGTGAGCTCCGATCCGCGTCCGGCCAAGCAAGGTCAATCGGGCCGCCGCAAGGGTAGAACGCACGGATCTCGGCACCGTTACGCACGGCGGGCCCTGATGGCGAACCCGGCGTCCAGGGCCACCTCGCACGCCGAGGCGTGCAGGTCCGCACCGAGATGACGGGGCGTCATGACCATCCCGGCTACCCTTGTGTATGACCGGTCGGTGAACCGGCGTCCGCTGTGGGCGCCCGCGGCCCTTCTCTGAACAAGGACCCGCCGATGGTGACCGACAACTCCCCGCGCCCAGCGGCGCCCGCCGCCCCGCCGAAGCCCGCCCTCGTCGTGGCCGACTCCCACGCCGACGACGTCGCCCTGCTCAACGAGCTCGAGCCCGAGGCCGCCCGCCTGTACGACCGACACGCCAAGGTCGCCCAGGAGTGGTTCCCCCACGACTACATCCCGTACCGGCTCGGGCGGGACTTCGACAAGGAGCCCTGGACGCCCGACCAGCCGCGGCTGACCGGCGTGGCCCAGATCTCGTTCGAGGTCAACCTCCTGACCGAGGACAACCTGCCCTCGTACCACCGGCTCATCCACGGGATGTTCGGTGCCGGCGACGGCGCCTGGATCAACTGGATCGGTCGCTGGACGGCCGAGGAGGGTCG
>DATNBW010000266.1:0-8879 GCA_035607275.1 Verrucomicrobiia bacterium
TCGCCGGCGACGTCGCCGCCCGGATCGCCGGCACCGAGAACCCCCGCCTGCCGACCGGCGCCATCGAGCTCCGGGCACGCTCGGTCACGGTCCTGAGCGAATCGAAGACCCCGCCCTTCTACATCAACGACCCGGACGCACCGATCGACGAGGCGCTCCGCCTGCGCTATCGGTACCTCGACATCCGGCGCGAGGCGATGACCCGCCGCCTGCTCCTGCGGAGCCGCCTCGTCCAGGCGATCCGCGAGGTCCACCACGCCCACGGCTTCGTCGAGGTGGAGACGCCGAACCTGATCAAGTCGACGCCCGAGGGCGCGCGCGACTTCATCGTCCCGTCGCGACTCCAGCCCGGAGCGGTCTACGCCCTGCCGCAGAGCCCCCAGCAGCTCAAGCAGCTCCTGATGGTCGCCGGCATCGATCGTTACTTCCAGATCGCCCGCTGCTTCCGCGACGAGGACCTGCGCGGCGACCGCCAGCCGGAGTTCACCCAGCTCGACCTCGAGATGAGCTTCGTCAACGAGGACGCGGTGATGGCCTTCGTGGAGGCGATGGTCATCGAGGTCTGCCGCGTGACGACGCCGGATCGGCCGGTCCAGGAGGCCCCGTTTCCGCGGTTCACGTTCGACGAGGCGATCGAGCGGTTCGGCAGCGACAAGCCGGACCTCCGGTTCGGGATGGAGCTCGTCGACCTCGCCCCGCTGTGGGCGGACGCGCCGTCGGGCTTCCGGGTCTTCGACGATGCCCTCGCCGGTGGCGGCCGGGTCAAGGCGATCGTCGCGCCGGGGATGGGCGGCGCAACGCGCAAGGAGATCGACGAGCTCACCGAGCGGGCGAAGCGGTTCGGCGCGAAGGGCCTCGTCTGGCTGGCCCTCGACGAAGCCGGCGCGGTTCGCAGCTCGATCGGCAAGTTCCTCGGCGACGATGGCGCGGACCGGCTCGTCGCCCACGCGGGCGCTGCGCCCGGCGACCTCGTCCTCGTCGTCGCCGACGCGCCGGCGATCACCGCCGACGTCCTCGGCCGGCTGCGGGCCGAGCTCGGGACGCGCCTCGGCCTGGCCGACCCGAACGTCCTCGCCTTCTGCTGGATCCACCGCTTCCCGATGTATCAGTGGGATGCGGAGAACGAGCGCTGGGACGCGACCCACAACCCGTTCAGCGGGGTCGTGCCCGAGGACGAGGAGCTGCTCACGACCCTCGACGGCGACCCGTCCAGGCCGTCGCCGAAGGACCCGGCCGGCCGAGCCCGGGCGCTCCAGTACGACATCGCGCTCAACGGCTGGGAGCTCGGCGGCGGGTCGATCCGGATCCACCGCCGCGACCTGCTGGCCCGGAGCTTCGCCCTCCAGGGCCAGACCGATGCCGGGATGCAGGAGAAGTTCGGGGCGGTCCTCGAAGCGTTCGAGTACGGGCCGCCGCCGCACGGGGGCATCGCCCTCGGCATCGATCGCTGGGCGGCACTCCTCGCCCACCAGACGAACATCCGCGAGGTGATGGCCTTCCCGAAGACCCAGTCGGGCACCGACCTGATGCTCGAGGCGCCGTCGCCGCCCGATCCGGCCCAGTACGCGGAGCTCGGCCTGCGCTTCGTCGGCGTCCCCGGCCGCCCCGCCGTCGACCCCGCGTAGACCGTCCATGGCGCCGGTCGAGGTCCGGGGTCTGACCGCCGCCGACCTCCCGGACCTGACCCGCGAGGTGGACCGGGCACGCGCCGCCGGCGAGTTCCACGCCTCGGCCGACGCCGAGGCGGAGCACTTCCTGAAGACGTTCGCGCTCGATCCACACCTCGTGGCCGGTGCCTTCGACGACGACGATCTGGTCGGCTTCGTCTCGGCCGAGTACAAGGTCATTGTCGTCCGGCCGGATCGGCGCCGGGCGGGGATCGGGCGCGCCCTGATCGAAGCGGCGGCGGACGGCGAGCGTGCCCGTGGCCGGCGCGACGTCATCCTCGGAGTCCTGCCCGACGACGCCGCCGGGAAGGCATTCCTCGGGGCGACCGGCTTCGCGTTCCACTCGGTCCTGTGGGATCTCGAGCTGCCCGAGGGTGCGACGATCCCGGAGCCGGTCTGGCCGGACGGTCTCGTCGCCCGCGACTTCGATCGGACCCGGGACGTCGAACCGTGGATCGCGCTGTTCAACGCGGCCTTCGCGGATCACGCGACCCCGCTTCAGCTCGACGCCTCGTTCATCGTCCCGGGCCTCGACGATCCGGCGATCGTCGATGCCGACACCCTCCTCGTCGCCGATTCCGCGACGGGCGACCTCGTCGGCTTCTGCGCGGCGGCCCCAATCCGCCGCGACGGCCACGTCGAATCACGGGCGGAGATCTGGACGATCGGCGTCCGCCCCGGGCACCAGGGCCACGGCCTGGGCCGGCAGCTCCTGCGCTGGGGCGTGCGCTACCTGCGGAGCCTCGCCGTCCGCGACGTCGGCCTGTCGGTCAACGCCCGGAACGAGCGGGCGCTCGGGCTGTACGAGTCCGAGGGGTTCGTCCGGACCGCGACTCGCGAGCGATGGGCGCGGCCCGTCGACAACCGGCCCGCCGACACGAGGGAGCACGACGCACCATGACGACCATCACGCGCCCGCCGATCCTCGACGCGATCGGCCGCACGCCCGCCGTTCGCCTGACGCGGCTCGTCGAGCCGGGCATGGCCGAGGTCTGGATCAAGCTCGAATCGCACAATCCGACCGGCTCGTACAAGGACCGGATGGCGCTGGCGATGATCGAGGGCGCCGAGCGGAGCGGCCGGCTGCAACCCGGCCAGACGGTCGTCGAGTACACCGGCGGCAGCACCGGCAGCTCGCTCGCCTTCGTCTGCTCGATCAAGGGCTACCCGCTCCGGATCGTCAGCTCCGACGCGTTCGCCGAGGAGAAGATCCTGACGATGCGAGCGTTCGGCGCGGACGTCGAGCTGATCCCGAGCCCGGAGGGCATCACCCCGACCCTGATCCCGGCGATGCAGGCACGCGCGGCCGAGATCGCCGCGGAGATCGGCGGCTACCAGACCGACCAGTTCAACAACCGGGACATGGTCGACGGCTACGTGGCGCTCGGGAACGAGCTGGCCGACGTCCTCGACGACCGCCTCGACAGCTGGACCAACTATCTCGGGACCGCCGGCTGCTTCCTCGGCGTCACTCGGGCGCTGCGGGCGAGGATCCCGTCGGTCGAGCGGGTGATCGTCGAGCCGGAGGAGTCGGCGGTCTATTCGGGCCGGCCGGCCGGGACCCATCGGATCGAGGGCGGCGGCTCCGGCTTCGTCGCCCCCCAGGTGCGGCCCGCCGACTGGGACGGGATCGAGACGGTCTCGACCGCGGACGCCTTCGCGATGGCCCGCCGGGCGGCCCGCGCGGAGGGGCTCTGGTCGGGGCCGTCGACGGGGGCGAACATCGTCGCGGCCCTGCGCATCGCCCGGCGGCTCGGCGAGGGTCACCGGGTGGCAACAGTCCTCGTCGACAGCGGCCTCAAGTACCTCGGCGGGGAGCTGTTCCGCTGATCGAGCCGGCCGACCCCGGACTGCCCTGGCCCCTGGCGGCGATCGCGGCCCGTCCGCGGCTCGCCGCCCTGCTCGGCGCCCTGTGCATCGCCTTCTCCGCGCTGCTGTACCGCTGGGCGGAGGTCACGCCCTCGACGGGGACCGTCTTCCGGGCGCTCTTCGGGCTCCCGCTGCTCGGGTTCGTCGCGTGGCTGGAGCATCGGCGCTACGGCGGGCTGCCGAGGCGCACGATCGGGCTGGCGGCGATCGCCGGCATCTTCTTCGCGGGTGACCTGACGTTCTGGCACCACGCCATCGGCGCGGTCGGCGCCGGGCTGGCGACGGTCCTCGGCAACCTGTCGGTGCTGGTCGTCGGCGTCGTCGCGTGGCTGGCGTTCGGGGAGCGACCGAGCCGCTCGACGTTCCTCGCCCTGCCGCTCGTGCTCGCCGGCATCGTCCTGATCTCGGGCGCCGTCGGCAGCGGCTCGTACGGCGCGAACCCGGGTCTCGGGGTCGTCCTCGGGATCGCCTGCGCGTTCTGCTACGCCGGCTATCTCCTGGTGATCCGGTTCGGGGGGCACGACCTGCGCCGGCCGGCGGGTCCGGTGGCAATCGCGACGGTCTCGACGACGCTCGTGGCGCTCGCCGTCGGGCTGGTGATCGGCGATCTCGACCCGACGCCACCGATCGCGAGCCTCGCCTGGCTGGCCCTGCTCGGCCTGACGTCGCAGTCGCTCGGCTACCTGCTGATCTCGCTGTCGCTGCCGCGCCTGCCCGCGGTCCTCACCTCGATCATCCTGCTCGCGCAGCCGGTGATGACGGTCGGGCTGTCGATCGGGCTGCTCGGCGAGGCGCCCTCGGCGATCCAGATGGTCGGTGTGGCCCTCGTCATCGGGGGCATCGCGATCGCGACCCTGGCCGGCAGCGGCATCCGGTTCAGGCTGCCTCGGCGGGCCGGAGCCGGAGCGTGAACGTGGTCCCGACCCCGAGCTCGGTCTCGACCTCGATCGTGCCGCCCCAGGCCGTCACCGAGCCGTAGGCCGTCGCGAGCCCGAGCCCGGTTCCGAGCCCCTCCGGCTTGGTCGAGAAGAACGGCTCGAAGATCCGCTCCTTCGTCGCCTCGTCCATGCCCGTCCCGGTGTCGGCGATGCTCAGCAGGATGGCGGGAGCGCGGCCGTCGAGCGGGTCCGCGAGCGGGTCGGCCAACGGCGAGATGGCCCCGGAGATCGTGATCCGGCCTCCGCCCGGCATCGCGTCCCGGGCGTTGACGACCAGGTTCACGAGGACGTGCTCGAGCTCGTCCGGGTCCGTGAGGGCGGGCGGCAGGCCGGGTTCGAAGCGCAGGACGACTTCGATGCCCGAGCCGACGGCGGCCCGCAGGATCCGGACGATCCGGCTCACCAGGGCGGCGAGGTCCGTTTCCTCGAGGTCCCCGCCGCGCGGCCGGCTGAAGGTCAGCAGGTCACGGACCAGGTCGCGGCCGCGGACCGCCGCATCGAGGATCGTCTCGGCGTCGCTCCGGGTCGTCGGCTCGCCCGTGTCGCCGCGAATGAGCTCCGCGTGGCCGAGGACGACCCCGAGCAGGTTGCCGAAGTCGTGGGCGAGGCCGCCGGCCAGGCGCCCGACGGCGTCCATCTTCTCGAGCTGTCGGACCCGCTTGCCGGTTGCCTCACGCTCCATCGTCGCCGAGATCGCGGCGGCCGCCACCTGGAGGGCCACGATCTCGCCGTCGTCCCACGAGCGCTCATCGCGGCTGTCGATCCCGAGGGCACCCCAGAGCACGCCGCCGGCCACGATGGGCACGACGACCCACGAGCGCATCCCGAGCAACGCGTACGCCGCCAGCTCCTCCTCCGGCGAGTTCGAGAAGGTCACGTTCTGGAGCGCATTGCCGGCCGCCAGGTCGGCCAGCCGCTCGGGTACGACCGAGGCGACCTGCCCGAGCGGCGAGGCGGGCGATTCGCCCGGGGCCACGACCTCGGCCACCAGCCTCGCCGTTCCGTCCGCCTGGACGCGATACGCCCAGGCGGACCGTGCGTTGATGACCGTCTGGAGCGATTGGAGGACCTCGGGCAGGACGGCCATCCAGCGATCGGTGACGACGAGGAGGGGGATCGCCGCGGCCACCGATTCGATGATCGCGTTGCGCCGCGAGATCGCCGCCGCCGCTTCCGCCTGGCGTACGGCCGCCCCGATGATGCCGGCGGCCGCGCGCAGGGCCTCGATCTCGGGCCCGCTCCAGACGCGGTCGGCGCGGGCGTCGTCGAAGCCGACGTGCCCCCACCACGTGTCGCCGGCCCGGATCGGCATGACGACGATCGAGCCGACGGAGTCCGCGGCGAGCGGAATCCGCTCGTTCTCGGGGAACGCGGTGATCAGGCCGGCGACGGGACGGCCCGCGCCGAGCTCGACCTCCCAGCGCGGGAAGTACTCGTACCCGTCGGTTCCGGTCGGCAGGGCCAGCGGCAGCACGCCGTCGGCATCCCATTCGCCGCGGGGTCGCATGTACGAATGCGTGCCGTGGGTCACCCGCTCGGTCAGGACGACCCGGCTGGCAGCCGACGCCTCGCCGAGCCAGGCCAGGACATCGGCCAGCGCATCGTCGAGCGAATCGCCCTGCAGGAAGCGGCCGGCAGCCAGCGCGATGGCCTCGAGGATGTCCCGGCGCCGCCCGTCCGCGGCGGGAGAAGGCCTCCCGTCGGCGGCCGAACGGAGCGGATCTCGTTGGGCGGGGACGCCCGTCGCCGGCCTGCCGATCAGCCCGGTTCCCCGGCGGGGGCGTACGGAGCGAGCGACGGCCCCTCGAGCGGGCCGTCGTCGGGCGCTTCGGCCTGTGCCGCGCCCCATTCGTGGACGTGGCCGGCGACCGGCTCCTCCGGGCCGACGTAGGGCGGAAGGTCCGCCCGTGCGGTCTCGCGGTCGATGGCGACACCCGGGTCGCCGAGCTCGACGAGGCGCTCGGGCGTGCCTCCGGCGAGAAGATCGTCGATGACGTCCGGCGGCATCCGGTCCGCCGCGACCGACCGGAGCGACGGCAGGGCCGCGAGCGGCATCAGGACCGGCCAGCCCCGGTCTCCCTCCCACGTCGGGCGGAGGAGTGCGTCGGGCGCGGTGCCGTGCAACTCGATCATCGAGGTCACGGTCTCCGGCCCGACCCAGGTCATGCGGGCCGGCCAGAGCAGGACGGCGTCCGTCTCCACGATCTCGGCCCGGGCGACGTCCGCGCCGCGGGCCATCTGGGCCGCGGGACCCCGCTCGGCCGGGGCCGGCTCGGCGAGGGTCACGGCTGAACCGGCCAACGCCGCGGCCACGGATCCGGCGGGATCGAGCGAGACGACCACGATCGGCGTCGCGCCGCCGGCCCACGCCGCGTCGGCGATCCGCCGGACGGCCACGGATCCATCGGCATCGGCGAGCGCGGACTCCGGCGTCGCGGCCAGGATGACGGCGCCGACAGTCACCGGTCGGCCGCCGGCCGCGGGTCGCGCCGATAGGTCACCGCGAGCGTCCCGGGCCCCGGCTTCCAGCTCGATCCGCCGAAGACCCAGCCGGACGAGTACTTCGGGTCCGAGCCCCAGCTCTGCGCAACCGGAAACCACCCGGAATCGGCCATCCGGTGCAGGTCCGCCTCGTACGCCAGGAGCGCCTCGGCGTAGCTGGACTCGGTGTACCGACGCAGGACGACGGATGCATTCGGGTTGTCCATGGGAGCAGTCTAGAACCTGCCCGTTTGGGCGGCGAGCGGTTCCATGCGAGAATGGTTGACCCGTTTTGATCAGGAGCCCCGCTCGACCGTGCCCAGCGACGCCAGCCCAGCCACCGCCTCCGACTCCGCCGCCCGGCCGCGCTCGACCCGGGCCGATCTCCGCAACGTCGCGATCGTCGCCCACGTCGACCACGGCAAGACGACCCTCGTCGACGCGATGCTCCGCCAGACGGGCACGTTCCGGGCGAACGAGGCCGTCGTCGATCGGGTTCTCGATTCGGGCGATCTCGAGCGCGAGAAGGGGATCACGATCCTCGCCAAGCAGACGACGGTCGACCATGCCGGCATCCGGCTGAACATCGTCGACACGCCCGGCCACGCGGACTTCGGCGGCGAGGTCGAGCGATCGCTGCTCATGGTCGATTCCGTGCTCCTTTTGGTCGACGCCGCCGAGGGCCCGTTGCCGCAGACGCGCTACGTCCTCCAGAAGGCGATGGCCCGCCACCTGCCGGTCGTCGTCGCGGTCAACAAGATCGACCGGGCCGACGCCCGGCCGGCCGAGGTCCTCGACGAGATCTACGAGCTGTTCATCGACCTTGGCGCCGATGAGCACCAGATCGAGTTCCCGGTCATCTACACGAACGCCAAGCTCGGGACCGCGACCCGCTCGCTCGACGAGCCGGCGACCGACCTGCACATCCTCCTCGACGTCCTGATCGCGGTCACCCCGCCGCCGACCTACGAGGACGACCATCCGCTGCAGCTGCTCGTCACGAACCTGTCGGCCAACGACTATGTCGGGCGGATGGCCGTCGGGCGGATCTGGAACGGCCGGATCCGGACCGGCCAGCGGATCACGGTCCTGCGCGAGGAGGCCGACGACACGGCGGGCTCGATCGAGCCGGGCCGGGTCGTGACCATCACCGGCACGGTCACGGCGCTCCAGACGGCGAAGGGGATCGACCGGATCGACATCGACGAGGCGGGTCCGGGCGACATCGTGTCGGTCGCCGGCCTGCCCGAGGTCACGATCGGCGACACGATCACCGATCCCGGCGACCCGCGGCCGCTGCCCAGGCTCGACGTCGACGCCCCGACCCTGAGCATGACGTTCGGCGTGAACACCTCGCCGCTCTCGGGCCGCGAGGGCAAGTTCGTCACCTCGCGCCAGATCAAGGCCCGGCTCGACAAGGAGACCCTCGGCAACGTGTCGATCGAGGTCTATCCGACCGATACCGGCGACACGTTCGAGGTTCGCGGGCGCGGCGAGCTCCAGCTCGCGGTCCTCCTCGAGCAGATGCGCCGCGAGGGGTTCGAGCTGACCGCCTCCCGTCCCGAGGTCCTCCTCAAGACGGTCGACGGCGCTGTCCACGAGCCCTATGAGCGGATCACGATCGACATCCCGCCCGACTACATCGGCCCGGTCCAGGAGGCGCTGGCCGCGCGCAAGGGCCGCCTCGAGCAGATGACGACCGACGCCGACGGCCGCGTCCGGATGGAGTTCGTCCTGCCGGTCCGCGGGCTGATCGGCTACCGCGGCCAGCTCCTGACCGATACCCGGGGAACGGCGCTGCTCCACCAGATCGGCGAGGGCTACGGGCCGTGGGCCGGCGACGTCACGCACCGGACGAACGGCGTCCTCGTCGCCGACCGGGCGGGCACGTCGAACGCCTACGGGCTGTTCAACCTCGATGAGC
>DATNBW010000005.1:0-8607 GCA_035607275.1 Verrucomicrobiia bacterium
CCGGCGGTCACCGAGATCGCCCGGCCCTCGCCGATGGGCAGCTCGGAGACGCCGTCGAGGACCCGCTGGGCGACCGTCGCGCCGGCCGAGCCCGGGGCGACCAGCAGGAACTCGTCCGCGCCGTACCGGGCGACCGTGTCGACGAGCCGGACGGACCCGGCCAGGATCGACGCAACCGAGCGCAGGACGTCGTCGCCGGCGTCCCTGCCGCCCGTGGCATTGATCGCGCCGAAGTCGTCGATGTCGAAGATCGCGACCGACACCTCGCCGCCCTGCCGAGCCGCCCGGGCCAGCTCGAGCTCGAGCACCCGCGAGATCGTCCGGAGATTGGCGAGCCCCGTCAGCGGATCGGTGTGGGCGAGGCGCTCGAACCACTCGGACCGTTCGGCGACTGTCGACGCGAGCCGCGCCCGGTCGACCGCGAGCGCCGCGAGATCGGCGAGGAGCCCCAGGAAGATCGGGTCGGCCGCATCGGCGGCCGCGTCCCCGGCGAAGGTGACGGCGAGCGCGCCCAGGGCCTCCTCGACCCCGCCCCGGCTCACGATCAGGGGCAATGCGATCGTCGCGCCTGCCCGCGCCTCGGTCCGGTCACGGCCCGCGGTGGTCAGGGGATGCCCCGGATCGCCGACGGCGATCACCGCCGCTTGCTGGGCGGCCTCGTCGAGGCCGATCGTGAGGGTGAGCTCCGGGTCCGGCCGATCGGGGTCCTGGAGGCTGACCATGGCACTCGTCGCGCCGAGGGCCGCGATCGCCGCGCCGACGAGCGTCCCGATCCCGTCGTCGAGGTCGGCGCCGCGGACGGCCGCGGCAACGCCGGCCGCGAGGGCGTCGAGGGGAGCGGGTCGGTCGGGCTGGTCTGGCACGGACGGTCTCCTGGGCTCGAGGTCGGCGGGAGGCGAGGGGCGGCGCGGTCCGCGCGCACTCGGCCGGCGCATCGTACACCGCGCCGAAGGGCACACCATTCGCTCGAACCGGCCGTCCGGCCTGCCGGCCGGCGCTCGCGATCGCGCGTCGATCGCGTCTCCGGCGTGCCTATACTCGGCGCGTGAAGCTCGTCGTGGCGATCGTCCATCACGAGGACGCCGGGGCCCTCGTCGACGCGTTGCTGGATCGCGAGTTCCGGGCGACCAAGCTCTCGAGCTCGGGCGGCTTCCTCAAGCAGTCGAACGCGACCGTGATCCTCGGCGTCGAGGACGACGCGATCGAGGAGGTCCTCGGCATCGTCCGCGAGACCTGCCACTCGCGGACGCAGGTCGTCAACCCGATGCCGCCGATCATGGAGCCCGGCGAGTTCTTCATGCCCTATCCGCTCGAGGTCGAGGTGGGCGGCGCGACCGTCTTCGTGCTCCCGGTCGAGCGCTTCGAACGGATCTGAGACGCATCGCGATGACGTATCGCGAGCTCCTCGAGATCGCCCGGCGCTTCGAACACGAGGAGCTCACGACCGTGACCGGGAAGGCGTTTCGCGTGGGCATCTTCCGGGACTGCCCGTTCTTCACACCGGAATCGAGCGGACTCGGCCAGAGCGACGGACGGAAGGCGGCCGAGGCCTTCGTCGCCCGGTACAACCAGACCGGCAGCCTCCGGCCCGGTGACTACGGGGACGTCACCCGCAATGCCTCGTACTTCGTCGGGCTCATCCTCGCGTCGCGCCGGTCGCGCGATGCCGGCTGACCGCACAGCCCGGCCGCCCTGCATCGAGCAGCGCCGCGCTACGCTTCGGCGGTGACGACGATCGCCTGGGCTGACGCGCTGGAGCAAGATGCTCCGGACATCGTCGCCGCCTGGCGCGGGATCGAGGCCGGCCGCTTCGTGTCCGTCCGCCGCGAGGTCCGGCGGCGGGCCCGGCCCGGCTCGGCCGATGCCATCGTCGGTCAGCTCGAGGCGACCGCGAACGCGCTCACCGCGGTGCTCGAGAGTCTGCCCGATGACGCCTTCTCGATGCCCGGCGGTGAGAGCGACTGGACCGTCGCCGAGGCGGTCGGTCACGACGCCGCGGCTCGGGCAGGACTCGTGATGGCCGGCGCCCTCGCCGCGTCGCGCCGCTGGCCGGCGGATGCGCCGACCGTCGTGCCCAGCGTTCCCGGTCCGGCGGCGGCCGACCGCGACGAGCTCGCTCGCAAGATCGCCCAGAGCCAGCGAATCGTCGCCCGCTCCGCGCGCCAGATCGCCGGTCACGAGATCGATCCGTGTCCCCTCGACCATCCACTCGTCGGCCGGCTGCGCTGCGGGGAATGGCTGCTGTTCGCCGGCGTCCACGACGTCATGCATCTCGAGCAGCTCCATCGGATCGGCGAACGGCTCCGCAACCGATCCGCCACCGAGGCCGGGTCGTCCGTCGGCTAGAATCGCCGGGACCGCCGCCAGGAGACCGTCTGTGCTCGACCAGTCCGCCAGTGCCTCCGCCAACCGGCGCGTCTTCCGCTCGAAGGTCGATGCCCTGCGACCGACCTACGGCTTCGAGGACGTCTCGCTGGCGCCCGGCACGGACACCATCGAGCCGGCCGACGTCGAGCTCGGGCAGGAATTCTGCGGCATCCCGCTCGCGATCCCGATCATCGCCTCGGCGATGGACGCCGTCGTCGATCCGCGCTTCGCAGGGGCGATGGCCGCCCTCGGCGGCCTGGCGATCCTCAACCTGGAGGGCGTCCAGACCCGCTACGACGATCCGAACGAGATCCTCGGTCGGATCGCCGCGGCGGCCGATGGCGAGGTCCAGGACTTCCTGGCGGAGGTCTACTCGACGCCGATCCGCGAAGAGCTGATTGCCCGCCGTCTCGACGAGATCCGAGCCACGGGAGCCCGGGCCGCGGTCGCCGCCACTCCCGGCGCAGCCCGCCGCTTCGGACCCTTCTCAGCCGAGCACGGCGCGGATCTGTTCCTCGTCCAGAGCCAGGTCTCCTCCGCGCGCCACCTCGCGTCCGGCTACGACCCGCTCTCGCTCGAGGAGTTCACCCGGTTCATGTCGATCCCGGTCGCGGTCGGCAACACGACGAACAGCGAAGCCGCGTTCGCGCTGATGGAGCAGGGCGCCGCCGCCGTCTTCGTCGGCGTCGGTCCGGGGGCGGCGTGCACGACCCGCGAGGTCCTCGGGATCGGGATCCCGCAGGTGACCGCGATCAGCGACGTCGCCGCGGCCCGTGACGCCTTCCACGCGGAGACGGGCCGGTATGTCCCGGTCGTCGCCGACGGCGGGATGCGCCGCGGCGGCGAGCTCGCGAAGGCGATCGCCGCGGGCGCCGACGTCCTCATGCTCGGCTCGCCGCTCGCCCGCGCCGAGGAGGCGCCCGGCCGGGGGATGAACTGGGGCATGGCGGCGCCATCGCCGACGCTGCCGCGCGGGACGCGGATCCGGGTCGGGACGGTCGGGTCGCTCGAGCGCATCCTGCTCGGCCCGGCCCACGTCACCGATGGGTCGGAGAATCTCGTGGGCGCCCTGCGCCAATCGATGGCCGCGCTCGGCGCCCGGACGATCCAGGACATGCAGCGGGTCGAGATGGTCTACGCGCCGTCGGTCGCGACCGAGGGCAAGTCGTGGCAGCGGAGCCGCTGACGGATCCCGAGACCGATCGTCCAACGGGGAGACCCGCGGCCGGCGCAGCCCGAGGCAGCGAGCGGATCCCCGCCCTCGACGAGGGCTTCGCCGACGATCCCCGGTTCGCTCGCCTGCGCACCCGCGGCCGGCGGAGCGGCGCAGCGCGCCCCGTCACGGTCGGCTTCGTCGAGGACCCCGATGGCTCGATCCTCGTGGCCGCCGGGGCGCCCGACAGCGGGTGGGCCCGCAACCTCCTCGCCGACCCGGAGGTCGAGGTCGACGCGGGCGGTCGGTCGTTCACCGGCATCGCGGAGCTGCTCGACGATCGCGATCCGCGGCGGGGCCGGGCGGTGCGCGACCTGATCCTCCGCTACGGCACGCCGTCCGAGGGGCTCGGCAGCGGCCCGATCTTCGTCATCCGGCCCGTGGACGGCGGCTGACGCGAGGGCTGACGCGAACGGCCGAGGCGCAGCGCGCCTGTCACGCGAACGCGATTCGTGCGTGTTCTACGCAAGACGGCTGTTGCGCATACGTCATCCGTCGCGCGGTACCGCGGACCTTCGGACGATGGCGATGCAATGGCCGGTGGAGCATTCTCCTCTCACGGCACCTGCCGAATGGCCACCAAGGGATGGACCGAAATGGACCCGCTCGGGACCCTGATCGTGTCACTGGGAACGTTGATCGTCCTCGATCTCGCCGCGCTTCAGCTCGGCGGACCGCGACGCCCACGGACCCGGACCCGGGCCGCTCGCTCGCGCTGAACCCGGCCCCGCCCTCTCCCGGGGTGGACGTCGCAACTGAATAGTGTCGATGACCGGCAGGTCTCCCTCCTCCTCCTCCCTCCGGTCATCGTCTCTCCAGCCGAAGCGGCGCCGACCTCCTCCATACCGGCGCCGCTTCGACGTTTTCGGCGTTCGGGGTCGTCTCCGGCGTTCGAGCGCCGCACCGATCGGTCGGGCGGGAAGCGGGCTACGTCATTCCACGTAGATGCGATCGCGGCGGATGACGGTGGTTCCGGACTGCCGATCGACCTAGCCTTCGGACATCGCATCCCTGCCCCGGGATGTCGGCCACTGAGGGGAGTCGTCGCCCATGGACCCGCGGACCACGATCGGCACGAGCGCTGCGCTCGATCGACCGATCCACCGGGCATGCGTCGTGCCCGGCTGCTGGTGCGGTTCGACGACCTCAGCCGATCCTCGGGCCGGGGCCACGAGCTCCAGGCGCGCCTCGGCCGCACGGGCGCTCCGGCGTCTCGATGCGGTCACGACCAACCTCACCGACATCGCCTGGCGCTCCGTGGGCCTGCCGGTCGTCTGATCGCTTGGGGGCGATCGTCACCGGTCACGGCCCCGGACCTGCCGGGCAACAACTGAAGAACAATCGAAGAACAACCGAAGAGCGTTGCAGCAGCCTGCGACCGGAGTGGTGGTGCCCCACCCTCCGGTCGTTCGGCGTTCCGGGGCATCGAGCGGGAGAGCGACCGGGGGGCGCCCTCGCCGCTCGAAGGGCGGCGCTACTCCCCCAGCAAGTGCCGGGCCGGCCCGACCAGCTCCGGCTGAGCGCCGGAGGCCGCGAACCGCCGGACGAACTCCGGCCAGCGCGGGTTCGTCGCCGTTGCGCCGGCGAGAAGCGCGCGGGCCGGGTCGATGAGCCCGGCTGCCGCCATCCCGATCGCCTGCCAGACCATCACCTGGGCGTCGCCGGGCGCGAGTCGCAAGGCCTCCTCGCCTGCCTCCCGGGCGCCGGCCAGGTCGCCGACGGCCCCACGCGCCTCCGCCCGATCGAGCGCGTCGTAGGCCCGGTGGACGCGAAGGAGCCGCTCGAGCTCGTCGAGCGGTGCCGGGTGATCGCCGACGTGGATGTCGATCTCGCGCTTCCAGGGCGGGTCGTCGGGCGCCCCGGAGACCACGATCGAAGCCGATTGCCGGCCGCGCAGGTCGCCGCCTTCCGTCTCGGCGGCCCGAAGCGCGGCGAGCAGCCGGTCGACGAACTCGCCGCCGGAGCCCTGATACGCGGCCAGCATCGCCGGCCAGACGGCCGCCCGCTCCATCATGTTCGCCTGGACCGCGCTGCCGTCAGCGCTGAGATGGCCGGCCGCCTCCACGCATCGATCGCCCGTGTGGGCCGCCGCCCGCCCCGACGCGTCGACGATGCCCACCTGGCGGACGGCGGCTCCGGGGTCCGCCGCAAGCAGCGCCGCCAGCGCGTCCGGTGCCGACGCGCCGGCTCGCAGCCTGGCCAGCCCGTTCGGGCCGTGGGCGACCTCCGTGAACGACTGGGTGACCACGGCACCGACGCCCGACTCGACCCACGGGCAGCCGGCGCCGACGAAGGGCCAGCAGCTCTGGATCGCGACGCCGAAGCGCCCGCTCGCCGGATCGCGGGCCACGATCGAATAGGTCATCGACGGATCTCCTCATGTTCGCGGCCTGTCGGCGGGGCGACACACGGGTCACATCGCCGCCCGGTCGCCGTCTTGACTGCATGGATCTACGTCATCGGTCGTAACGCGGCAGTGGCTCGTGCCCATGCCGATGTAATCGTCCGAGACGCAGAGTGTCGACCATCGAGACCCGGGTGTTCCGGGTCCAGCTCGGAAAACGGAGATCGCGCCATGGACAGCCCGCAGGTCAGCCATCAGGCAGTCGACCCAGGCCGTCGTGGTTGCCTGGTCGAGGGTTGTCCATGCAAGGACGCCCGGATCGTCTCCAAGCGTCGCACCGCGTTCTTCGCCGCGTGGGCCCAGCAGCATGGTGAGACCGCCGATCGGATGGTCAAGCCGGAGCTGGACTGGCGCATCCCGACCTTCTCCCCAGCGGCCGCCTGACCCTCTCAGACGACTGCCAGACAACCGAAGAACAATCGAATACGCGTCCAGACAACCGAAGAACAATCGAAGAACAACCGAAGACGCCACTCCCCGAGACGACCGACCGCCAGCGCGGGACGGTCGTTTCGATTCGTGGGACGGCGCCACCTGGCTTGGGCCGGGCGCCACCGGGTTTGGCCCGCGCAACGATCTCGAGGCCGGCCGACACCGTCATCCGTCGCGCCCGATCGTCGCCGTCCGGCGATGGTCCGCCCGTCCGGCCCGGTCGATGCTGAGGTCCAGCCAGCACCCACACCAGGAGCCGATGACGCCATGTATCGCGGGTCCCGTCTCGCCGCCTCGTTTCTGCTCGTCCTGACCGGCTTCGCCGCGTCGGCGGCCGCCCTGTTCGTCGTGCCGCCGGCCGTCGGCGAGGGCGCCGGCCGCTGGGCGATCCCTGCTTCGCTCGTGTTCGCGATCGGCCACTGGGCGGCCCTCGTCGGCGTGGCCAGAGGCCGCGATTGGGGCCGCAACCTCGCCGTGTTCGTGGCCGAGCTCGGCGGCGGCCTCGCGATCCTGGGCGGGATCGTGCTCCTCGTCGGTGCCCGGCCGTTCGGGCCGGCCGCCGCGACCGGTCCCGGCCTCGTCGCCTGGACCGCCGGCGTGTATGCGCTCCTCGGGATTGCGGCCGGCCGCGTGCCGGTCCTCGCGCGGCTCAGCCCCCTCGAGCGACGACGGGTCGTCCACGGACCGAGCTTCGCCGGAATCATCAGCCCGGTCTGACCCGGGCATCCGCGGCGGCCCTCCCGACGGGGCACCTCCGTCGGCCGCCGCGGCTCATAGAATTCGGCGGATGGCCGTCGAACGGACGCTCTATGACGTCGCCGGAGGGATGCCCTTCTTCGAGGCCCTCGTCGGGCGGTTCTACGCTGGGGTGGCGACCGATCCCGTGCTCGCCCGCGTCTACCCTCCGGACGATCTCGAGGGCGCCCGCCACCGGCTCACCCTGTTCCTCGCCCAGTACTGGGGCGGGCCGCGGACGTATGACGCCGAACGCGGCCACCCGCGGCTCCGGATGCGCCACATGCCGTTCGCCATCGGGCCGGCCGAGCGCGATGCCTGGCTTCGCCTGATGCGCGAGGCGATCGCCTGGTCCGACCCGCCGCCCGGCGTGGCCGATCGGCTCCTCGCCTACATCGACATGGCCGCGGAGGCGATGCGCAACCGCGGCTGACGTCGATGGGCAACCGCGACCGAGCGACCGGCAAGACCGCCCTGGGTCGGCCGTGAGGCGTGGGCAGCGGGTAGACTGGTGCCGGGCGGAACGACAGGCGGAGGCAACGATTGGCGGACGGCGTGGCGCAGGCGGAGCAGGATCCATCGATCGATGTCGTGGCGCCTGCCCACGCTGCAGCGCCCTTGCCGGCCGACGAGGCCCCGGCCCCCACCGCCGCCCCGCCGCCGGACGACGTGGCACGCGGCAAGACGATCCACGGGGAGGCGGCGAACGCCGGACACCGGGTCCTCGCGCCTGACGACGCAGAGGTCGAGGCCTACCTCGAGACCGCGCTGAACGCGCCCGCGCCGACACGGTCCGCGGCCGACCGGCCGGACACCACCGAGCCCGACTCGGTGGTCGTGCTCGACTTCGGCAGCCAGTTCGCCCAGCTGATCGCGCGCCGCGTCCGCGAGCTGAACGTCTACTCCGAGCTGATCCCGCACGACACGCCATGGGCCGAGATCGAGCGACGCAATCCCAAGGCGATCATCCTCTCGGGTGGGCCGATGTCGGTCTACGACGAGGGCGCTCCGAAGCCCGACGCCGGCGTCTGGTCGGGTCGGATCCCCGTTCTCGGGATCTGCTACGGCGCGCAGCTCATGGCCCTCGAGCTGGGCGGCGACGTCGTCGCCACCTCGAAGCGCGAATACGGACCGGCCTCCGTGACGATCACCGACGGCGACGGCCTGTTCAGCGGACTCGATCGCGACCAGCCGGTCTGGATGAGCCACGGCGATTCGATCACCCGGCTCCCGGAGGGCTTCACCTCGACCGCCCAGACCGACTCGACCGCATTCGCCGGCCTCCAGGCTCCGTCGCGCAACCTCTACGGCATCCAGTTCCACCCGGAGGTCGTTCACACGCCCAAGGGCCGCGACGTCCTCCGGAACTTCGTCGTCGGGATCGCGGGCGCGTCGCCGACCTGGACGCCGGCCAACTTCATCGAGCAGACGGTCGCCGGGATCCGCGAGCGGGTCA
>DATNBW010000018.1:0-17966 GCA_035607275.1 Verrucomicrobiia bacterium
CCTCGTGGACGAACAGCATCTCGTCGGCGATCCCGTTCCGGTAGAAGCGGCCCTCGGGCATCCGTTGCGCCGGGCGGACGATCCCGAACACGACATCGTGGTTGAAGTAGAGGGGGATCCGCCCGGTCACGATGTCGCCCTTCGGCTCGACCCCGCCGGTGTTCGTGAGCCGATGGCGGTGGAGCCCGTCGTCGGCCGCCTCCATCTGGATCCGCGGCCCGGCCTCGATCCGGTGGGTCCGCGTCGGCGGCGTCAGGTGATAGAGGAGCGAGCTGCGCCCGGTGAAGCCCTCGACGCCGAACAGCTCCTCCGCGTACAGGCTGCCGTCGGGCGCGCGATGCTGGGTGTGGCGCTGGCGGGGGATGCTGCCGCGGGCGACGTAGTACATGCGGAACTGGCCTCCTCGGGCTGAGGAGGCCAGTCTAGGTCGCTCGAGGAGGTCGGTTCTTCCTCGATGCGGCTGCGCGGCGTCGAGGTTGCCGTCGATCACGAGACTGGCGGTGGCACGGGCCGGAGCCCGCGATGTTCGGTCAAGGGCAATCCGCGAGTGAGTACCGCTGCTGGAACGCCTCTTCCTGGGACGAGATTGCGGCACCGAGCGCTCGATCAACCGCGTCGGCCTCCGCCGCTTTGCCCTGGCGAAGGAGGTCCTCGATCTGCCCGAGAAGTGCGAGGCTGTCGCGATGGTGGACGACGTCGGCGGCGTGCTCCTCGGCCACCGCCGGCGGTGGATCGAGCGCCGCAAGCTGGTTGGTCTCCGTCGTGCCCAGGACGATGATCCGGGCGATGACATCGGCGTGTTCAGCCGGCGTTGATGCGGCATCCCCAGCGGCGTTCAGCGTGAGAAGCTGCTGTGATGCCGAGACGCAGATGGCGTCGCGCGCCACGCGATACGCCTGCAGCGCCGCAAGGGCGTCCGTGGGAGACGGGACAGGCGATGGGGCGATCGCTGGCGACGGCGATGGGGCGATCACCGGCGACGGCGATGGTCCGCCCACGTTCGGCTGACCGGTCGGTCTGAGCAGGACGGCGCCGCCGACCACGACGATCGCGAGGGCGATCGCCGCTGCCGCGAGGCGTGCGGGAATGGGCATGGCTGAGGTCCTCCACGGGACGCGCAAGTCCCGTTCCTGTCGGGTGGTCTGGACAGCGACCAGGGCCGCCGCGACGGCGGCCTCCGGCGCCCGGGTCGGACCGGGCTCGATGAACGAGCGAGCGGCGCGTTCGAGCGAGCGATCGTCGGTCATGCGAGCCGTCCTTCCTGGACGATGGGCTCCGGCTCGCCGGTGAGGGCGTCGCGAAGCCCGGCGATGGCGTAGTGGAGGCGCGATCGGGCCGTGCCCGCCGGGATCCCGAGCAATTCGGCGACCTCGACGAGGGGCAGCCCGAGGTAGTGGTGCAGCACGAAGACCGCCCGTTGCTCGACGGAGAGCCGGCGATACGCCCGCTCCAGCTCGTCGCGGTCGGCGACGGCGTCGCTCCCGTCCGGGATCGCCGGCCCGTCGAGGGGCAGGGCCCGGACGGTGGCCGTCCAGGAACGAGTCCGCTGGGACTCGTCGTAACAGGCGTGGACGAGGATCCGGTGAACCCACGCCTCGAAGCGATCCGCATCGCGCAGATGCGGGAGCCGCCGCCAGGCGAGCACGAGGGCGTTCTGCAGCGCGTCCTCGGCCAGACCGCTGTCGCGCAGGATCCGGTACGCGACGGCATAGAGGACGTCACTGACCTGGTGCACCAGGACGGTGAACGCCTCGCGGTCGCCGCGGCGGGCCCGCTCGACGAGGTCTCGATCCACCTCGTTGCCTCGGGTGTCGTCGCGACCGGGATGGCCGCGATCACTCACTATGACGGGAGGCACGAGCCCGAACGTTCAGGTCGCGACGATCGGACTCCGTCGCTCGAGGAGCACCACGTCGCGCCAGGCGCCCGACGCATCTCGACCGATCCGCTCCTGGACCCCGATCCGCCGAAACCCGGCCTTTTCGTGGAGGGCGAGGCTCGCCGGGTTGTTGGCCTGGACGCCCGCGATGAGGGTCCAGATGCCGGCCGCTTCGGACGCCGGGACCAGCGTGGCGAGAAGGGCCGCGCCGACGCCGCGCCCTCTCGCTGCCGTGTCGACATACACGCTCTCCCAGGCGACGCCGGCATACACGTTGCGGGATGAGTAGCGCGCGACCGCCGTCCATCCGACGACCCGACCATCGAGACGAGCCACGAAGCGGCAGTCGCGCCGGTGCGAGGCGGTCCATGCCCGCCACTCGGGCGTGGTCGTCTCGAATGTCGCGGTCCCGAGGGCGATGCCCTGGGCGTAGATGTCGAGGACCGCGGGACCGTCGGCGTCGGTCATCGGCTCGATCACGATCCGATCCGGCTCCGGCACGTCATCCGCTCCTGCCGCGCGCGTCGACCGGCCATTCCGCGACGGTCCCGTCCACCGCTACTGCGACGACGGCATCGACGAGGTCGATGACCGGACAGATGTGATTCGGGATGATCGCGACGACGTCGCCGAGCCGCGGCCGGTCGGCGTCCGGCGGGGTGGCAACGATGCCGTGGTAGTCGTTGACCCGCTCGATCACCAGCTCCGGGTAGCCCACGATGGCGCCGAAGCCCGTCAGCCAATCGGCCCGGTCCTTGGTGAGCATCTTGGCCCCGGCGTCGAGGACGACGCGGTCGTCGTGGACCGAGACGACGGTCGCGGCGACCGCGACTGCGCACCCCTCGGCGGGGATTGCGTCGAGCGCGACCTGCTGGCGATCGCCGTAGACGTATGTCCCCGCCCGGATCTCGGTCACGTTGCCGCTCGCGGCGCTGAGCATCGTCGGGGTGGATCCCGCGCTCACGACCGGCGCGTCGAAGCCGTCGCGGCGGAGGGCGCCGCTCGCCGCCTCGAGGGTCCGTACCTCGTCCTCGCCCGCGGCCACCGCCCCGCCGACCCGATAGCCGTGCCCGCCGTGGCTGAACACCCCGCCGACCTGGAGGCCGGCGGCGCGAGCGGCGCGGGCGACCTCGACGACGGCCTCGGGCGAGGCCAGGCCCGTCCGGTGGAGGCCCGGATCCACCTCCACGAGCACGGTCAGCGGCCGGCCGCCGGCGACCGCAGCGGCCAGGTGCCCGGCACCGCCCGCGGAATCGATCCCGACCCGCAGCCGCGCCGCCTCGTGGACTGCCCGGAGGCGCTCGGCCTTTGGTCCGGTCGCCCAGATCGGGTACGCGAGGAACACGTCGTCGATGCCGGCTGCGACGAACACCTCCGCCTCGCCGAGCGTCCCGACCGTCATCCCGACCGCGCCGGCGTCCAGCTGCATCCGGGCGACCGCCACGCTCTTGTGGGTCTTGGCGTGCGGCCGGAGGGCGATCCCACGACGGTCCATCTCGCCCTGGAGGCGCTCGATGTTCGCCGACATGCGCGCCAGATCGACGACGACCCGCGGCGTGTCGAGGCCGGGCGGCAGCGCCGGGAACGACAGCTCGCGATCGGAGGTCATTCGTCGACGCTCCCATCGATCGTCGGTCGGGGATCGGTCCAGCCCTGGCTCGTGACCGCATAGATCGCCGCGATCGCCATGTACAGCGCGAGGGCGAGCAGCGGTGCCACGAGCGAGACCGCGGTCGCAGCTGCGTAGATCGGCAGGCCCAGCGTGCCGCGCCGGAGCTCGGTCTGCGCATGACCCGCGTCGTAGCCCTGCTCGAGCAGCTCCGGGTGGTCACGCAGGTGTCGCCAGAAGAAGCCCCACGGCAGCGCCATGAACGTGGCGGTGAGGCCGTAGGCCGCCGCCGCGACCGAGGCGTTCCAGCCCGGCGCCGCGACGTAGTCGGCAAGGAGGGCGGTCGGGAACGGCAGGGTGGCCACGCCGAGGAGCAGGGTCAGGTTGAGCCAGTGGAGCCGCCCGTCGAACCGCGCGATCCTCGACAGCATCGTGTGGTGATTGAGCCAGACGATGCCGATCGTGAGGAACGCGGCGAGATAGGCGACATACGACGGCCAGCGGGCGAGAAGGGTGTCGAGCAGCTGGCCGTCCCTGATCTCGTCGGGAGCAGGGACCTTCAGCTCGAGGACGAGGAGCGTGATCGCGATGGCCATGACCCCGTCGCTGAACGCTTCGACACGGTTCGTCGGCGACAGGCGACCGTGGCGATGGTCGTCTCCGTCGGCTGCGGGAGCGCCTCGCCGCGCCCGAACGGGCTCACTCATCCTGGGCGCGTCACGATCGGGGTCCGGAGGGCGCCCAGCCGCTCGATCCGCAGGACGACCTCGTCGCCCGGCTCCAGGTAGCGCCCGATGGTGCTGTCGCGGACCTCGAGCAGACAGCCGGTCCCGACCGTCCCCGAGCCGAGCAGGTCGCCCGGGCGGAGCCGCGCGTCGGCGGAGGCGCGGGCGACCATCGCCCCGAACGAGAACCGGGCGTCGGACCAGCGACCGCGCGACGTCTCGTGGCCGTTGACCTCGGCCGTCATCGCGAGGTCCGGACCGGTCGCACCGGGCGCGCGCGCCGTCATCAGCTCGTCCGGGGTCACGAGCCACGGCCCGATCGACGACGCGAAATCCTTGCCCTTGGCCGGCCCGAGCCGGACGACGGTCTCGTCGCGCTGGAGGTCGCGGGCCGACCAGTCGTTGAAGATCGTGTAGCCGCCGATCGCCTCCTCGCCGCGCTCCTCGGCCAGGTCGATCACCGGCGTGTCGATCAGCGCGGCGACCTCGAGCTCGTAGTCGAGCTCGTGCGACGCGGCCGGCGACCAGACCGGATCGTCCGGCCCGCGGATCTCCGAGACATTGCTGAAGTAGAAGATCGGCAGGCGGTACCACGCCTCCGGCACATCGCCGCCGCGCCGCTCCCACATCGTCCGGACGTGGCCCTCGAAGGCGTAGAAGTCGCGGACGGTCGGCGGCCGCAGGATCGGCGGGCCGAAGGAGAGGTCGGTTGTGTCGAGGACGGCATCGTCATCGTCGGGTTCGTCGCGCGGGCTGAAGGCGTCGACCAGATCGGTCAACGCCTCGACGCGCAGGCCGCGGGCGAGGTGGTCGTCCAGCGTCGTCACCGGCTCGCGGTGCAGCGCGCTGTCGTGGGCGAGATTCCGATCGGCGGCCAGGGCGCGCCGGCGGGCGACGTCGAGGTCGATCCAGCGGCGCGGATCGGGATCGCCGCCGGGGTTGCTCGGTGCTCCGAGCTCCACGCCCGGATCGGCGGTCCGGGGCAGGGCGGCGACGAGGCGCCACGGCGCCCCGGCGGGCGCGTGTCGCTCGCGGACGTGGGCGAGCTTCATCGATCGGCCGGTGTCCGCGGAATCATGGCGGCGAGTGTAGGCCACCATCCGATCGGCCACGGGCCGTGCGTCATTCGGGGGATGACGGGCCGGGACGTTCGGTGCGAGCCTGACGGAGCATGAGCCAGATTCCGCCCGCGGCGCCGCCGAGCGAACCGCCCGTCGCCGTGCCAACCTCGCCGATCGCGGTCCAGAAACCGGGAACGGGCGCAGTCCGGGGCGTCCGGTCCCAGGTGTCCGCATCGACGGCCAGTGACGTCGCGGTGCTCGTCGCCCTCGTCCGATTGATCGCCGTGGTCGGGCTGCTGATCGGCCTGACGGAGACGGTCGTCGGGGCCATCGCCCGGGAACCCCGCGCGATCGCCCTCGGCGCGACTGCGGTCCTCTATGGGGTCTGGGTCGCGACCCGGGTGGCGAGCCTGTCCGGATCGTCGCGCGAGCGCGCCATCACCCGGATCGCGGTCGCGACGCTTGCCCTGATCGCGCTCGCTGCGGCCCTGCAGCCGTCGCTGGCGACGCCGATGGCAATCGCGTCGCTGCTGCCGGCCGTCATCGTGACCCCGATCGTCAGCAGCCGGACCGTGCTCCGCCTCCTCGTCCTGAGCGGGGTCGTCGGGGCCTGGTCAGTGGTCGTCACCCGTCTCGTCCCGGACAACGGGCTGCCCGACGGCGCACAGTCGGCGCTCGCGTTCTTCGTGCTCGTGTTTGCCTATGCCTTCCTGATCATCTTCCTGTGGGAGGTCAGCCGGCGGCTGAAGGACACGGCGGCCGACCTGCGGAGCGTCGTCACGATGTCGGGCGACCTCGCCGAGACCCTCGATCCGCGACTCGTCGGCGACCGCATCGCCGTGCACATCGCCCGGGCGGTCGGCGCCGACGACTGCGCCCTGAGCTACTGGGAACGGGCCACGGATCGGGTCGTCACCCTCGGCTACGACCCGCCGGAGCGCCGCGCGGCTCTCAGCGACAGCTACCACCTCGACGACTTCCCGGCCACGCGCAACGTCCTCGTGAGCCAGCGTCCGACGCTCGTCTCGATCGACGACCCCGCGGCGGATCCGGCCGAGGCACGCTATCTCGCCTCGATCGGCCAGCGGACGATGGCGATGATCCCGCTCGTCGCAGCCGGCCGGACCGTCGGCCTGATCGAGGTGACGTCGATCCGCCGGGACGCCTTCGACGCCCGGGCAGTGGAGCTCGCGGTCATGCTCGCCGGCGAGGCGGCCATGGCCCTCGAGAATGCCCGGCTGTACGACGAGATCCGCCACCAGGCCCTCCACGACGGCCTGACCGGCCTTGCCAATCGGGTCCTGTTCCGGGATCGGGTCGAGGTCGCGGTCGCGCGCAGCCGGCGGACCGGGACCCGGATCGCGGTCCTCTTCCTCGACTTCGACGACTTCAAGGCCCTCAACGACACGCACGGCCACGCCCGCGGCGACGAGGTCCTCGTCGTCGCGGCTCAACGCGTGAGCGAGGTCCTCCGGCCCTCGGACACGGCAGCCCGGCACGGCGGCGACGAGTTCGCGATCCTCGTCGAGGACATCGTCGACGAGGCCGACGCCCTGACGGTGGCCACCCGGTTGGCCGAGGCGCTCCGCCAGCCGATGCCGATCGGCCAGACCGAGGTGCGGATCGCGGCGAGCATCGGGGTCGCGATCGGAGGGGCCGGTCACGAGACCGCCGACGACCTGCTCCGCAACGCCGACGTCGCGATGTACGCGGCCAAGGGCTCGTCGCGGGGCGGCGCGGAGATCTTCCGGCCGTCCCTGCGCGACGGCGCCGCCGAGCGCGCCGACCGGGCGGCCCGGCTGCGTGGCGTCGAGGAGCGCAACGAGCTTCGCCTCGACTACCAGCCAATCGTCGAGCTGGCCACGCACCGGATCGACGGCCTCGAGGCCCTCGTTCGCTGGCAGCCGCCCGACGGCCCGGTCCTGATGCCGGGCGACTGGATCGATCTCGCCGAGGAGAGCGGCGACATCGTCCCGATCGGTCGCTGGATCCTGCGCGAGGCCTGCCGCCAGGCGCGCGACTGGCAGATCCGCCTCTCCCGTCCGGATCTCCGGGTCAGCGTCAACCTGTCGGCTCGGCAATTCCGCGAGCACGACATCGTGGCGACCGTCGCGGCGATCCTCGAGGAGACCGGCCTGCCCCCGCAGACGCTGACGCTCGAGATCACCGAGAGCGGCCTGATGCGACGCACGGAGGCGACGATCGCCGGGCTGGACGCCCTGCGCGAGCTCGGCGTCCACCTCGCGATCGACGACTTCGGGACCGGCTACTCGTCGCTGAGCTACCTCGAGCGCTTCCCGATCGACATCCTGAAGATCGACCGGACGTTCGTGTCATCGGTCGGCGACGACGTCTCGCCGATCGCCCGGGCGATCGTCGACCTCGGCCGGACCCTCGGGCTCGAGGTCATCGCCGAGGGCATCGAGCACATCGAGCAGGCCCGCTGGCTGGCCGATCTCGGCTGTCGCTACGGCCAGGGCTACCTGTACGCCCGGCCGATGGGCGCGGCCGCCGTCGAGGCCCTCCTGGCCGAGGGCGAGGGCCTCGCCCGGCCGCTCGAGCCGGACCGGGCCGCCGGTTCGACCGACGCCGGTCCGTTCCTGCGCGTCGTCGGCGAGGACTGACCGTCAGAAGGGCTTGACGACCATCAGCCAGAGGATGATCAACAGGCCGCCCACGCCGACCGCGCTCAGGATCGCGACGGGACTGCGGGCGGCGATCGCGGCGATCTCCGTGTCACTGAGCGGGACCGGGTCCGGGGCGTCCTTCGGCATGCCCATGACCCGCTGACCCACGGCGAGGCGCAGCTCCTTGAAGTACGGCGTTGCCACGAGGTACATCGCCACGGTGATCGCGACGAGCAGGACGAGCGCCGTCCAGATCCAGCCGAACCGGAACCAGCTCCGGTCGATTCCGGCCCAGATCCCGCCGACCAGCAGCAGGAGCAGGCCGACGTAGAGCCCGTTGAGGCTCGCCGACGAGAGGTCGAGCAGGGCGGCGATCCGCTTCGGATCACGCTGCCGTGGCAGCTCGACGGCCATCCAGATCGCGACCCCATGCGACGCGACAAAGATGAAGGCTCCAGCGATGTGGAGCAGGACGATCCATTCGTACATCACGATCCTCCGTCCAGGGGCGAGTCGGAGCTCAGCTGGCGCAACGACGCGAGATCAGGCCATCGCGGCGCGCCAGGTCCGGCGGGCGTACCAGACGGCGAGCGCGAACAGGAACAGCGCGTTGACCGGGTGGAGCGCGGCGATCCACGGGGCCGAGGTTCGCGCGCCTGGAAGCATCGTCTGGACGACGTACAGGACGAAGATTGCGGCCACGATCCCAACGTCGCGACGCGGCCGGCGGGCGACGAGCGCCGTCACGAGCAGGGCCAGCGCGACAATCCCGATCCAGGTGTACCCGAACTCCATGTGGGTCGAGAAGTTCCCGGATCCACCGAGGTTCGCCAGGGCGGCGCCGGCGAGGAAGACCTGGACGACGATCGCGACGACGAAGAGCCCGGCCACAGCCGCGTGCACACGTTCGAGGACCATCCGACACCTCCATCCCTCGCGAGCGGGCGCCGTCGGGTGACGGCCGCCGGCGCCTCCGTTCGCCCACAGCCCCGGACTGTCCCGCACATCATGGGATCGCGACCGGCGCCGTCAAGAGGGCGTGCCGTCACGGTCGCCGGCAAGCCTCCCGATCGGCCGGCGTCGTCCGGCCCGGCTCAGCGGTGATGCGGGGCGCGCTGCCAGGTCTCGATCGCGACCGCGACGACGTGCGGGCACAGCCCGCTGGCCGCCGGCGCGTCGCAGTCGCACGAGGCGTGAAGCCCGGTCGTCGTCGACTCGAGGATGACGAACCGGACCCGGATGTCGTCGACCGTGGCGGTCACGCGCAGCGGACCGAACTCGATGATGTGCACCTGGCCGTGCTCGCGGAGAACCTCGCCGGCGCGCTGGAGATACTCGCCGGCTCGAACCTGGAGCTCCTCGGGCTCGACCAGGTCGGCCACGGACGCCATGACTACAGATTCCCTCGCCGGGCCTGCTCGATCTCGATCGCCTCGAAGAGCGCCTTGAAGTTGCCGACGCCGAAGCCGCGCGAGCCGTGCCGCTCGATGATCTCGAAGAAGAACGTCGGACGGTCCTGGATCGGCCGGGTGAAGATCTGGAGGAGATAGCCCTCCTCGTCGCGGTCGGCCTCGATCCCGAGCTCCTCGAGCGTGTCGATCGGCACGCCGACGTCGCCGACCCGGGCGCCGAGCTGCTCGTAATAGGCGTGGGGCATCCCGAGGAACTCGACTCCCAGGCCGCGCAGGGTCCGGACGGTCCCGACGATGTCCTCGGTCCGCAGGGCGATGTGCTGCGTCCCCGCGTCGAGGTAGTAGTCGAGGAACTCCTGGATCTGGCTCTTCTTCTTGCCGGCCGCGGGCTCGTTGATCGGGAACTTGACCCGGCCGTTGCCGTTGGTCATGACCTTCGACATCAGCGCGCTGTACTCGGTGTGGATCACCTTGTCGTCGTAATGGATCAGCTGCGCGAAGCCGAAGACGTCGCGGTAGTAGTCGACGAACCGGTTCATGTCGCCGAGCCCGACGTTGCCGACGCAGTGATCGATCTCGAGGAGGCTCATCCCGGTCGCCGCGGCGGCCGGCTTCTTCACCTTGCGGAAGCCCGGCGCGAACACCCCGTGGTAGTCGGTCCGGTCGATGAAGCTGTGGCGGACCTCGCCGTACGTGAAGACCGCGGATCGACGCAGGATCCCGTCCTCCCCGCCGTCGAGCTCGACCGGTTCGATGGCCGGCCGGGCGCCACGCTTCGTCGTCTCGACGAAGGACTGACGGGCGTCGTCGACGAGGAAGGCGATGTCCTTGACGCCGTCGCCGTGGCGCTGGACGTGTTCGGCGATCTCGCCGTCCGGCGACAGGGCACCGGTCAGGACGAACGTGATGTCGTTGCGGCGCATCACGTAGCTGGTCCGGTCGCGGACCCCGGTCTCGAGCCCGGCGTAGGCGACCGGCGTGAAGCCCCACAGCGTCCGGAAGTAGTGGGCGGCCTGCTTCGCGTTGCCGACCCAGAACTCGACGTGGTCGATGCCCCTGAGCGGCAGGAAGTCCTGGGCCTCGTCGTAGGCGCTCTTGTTGACGATGGCACCGGCCTGGTTGGCGGCGCCGCGGTCGATCGTGTCGGTCATCCGGCCGTTCTCCGTGCGGTTCGCGTGGCGGCGGGACGAGCGGGAACGCCTCGGCCGTGCCACGGAACGGCGACCCGGCACGCGGCCGGGATGGTCTGGCCACCCATGCTACGCCGCTCGTGCGAGACTGGGGCCATGGACGATCTTGCCGGCCGGCTCCGCGACGCCGGCACCGCGCTCCTCGGTCTCCGGGGGACGCTCGTCGCGGGTGAGCCATGGCCGCTCAGCGCCGCCTACGGCACCGAGCCGGAGGCCGACTGGGGCCCGCGCGAGGTCCTCGCCCACGTGGCCGAGATGCTCGCCTACTGGCCGCGCGAGCTGGAGCGCGTCCTGGCGGGCGATCCGGCCACGGCCGTCCCCTTCGGACGGATCTCGACGAATCCCGCCCGGATCGACGCGATCGCCGCCGGTCGGGTGCGTCCGGCGGGCGAGCTGCTGGACGAGATCGATACGGTCCTTGCTCCCGCGATCGCGTTCCTCGACGGCCTGACGCCGACCGACCTCGAACGTCGGGGCGCTCACCCCACGCGCGGCGACGTCACGGTCGAAACGGGCGTCGAGACCTTCCTGACCGGTCACCTCGAGGGCCACGTCGAACAGATGCGGGAGATCCTCGCCCGTTCCGCGCCCGCCTGACCCCCGCGGACCAGGACCACCGGCCGCGTGGTCCTGGTACTGATGGGCTATTCCAGTCGTCCCCAACCGACCGTACCTTCCAGATCCGCGCGACGACCCAGACTCGCGGAAGAGGAAGGAACCGTCCGTTGTTGCAGAAGTTCAAGTCGCAGGGGTTCAGGATCGTCATGATCCTGTCAGCGCTCGCCAGCTCCGCGCTCGTGCTCGAAGCCGGACAGCGCTGGAAGTAACCCATACCGTCCTGTCGACGAAGCACTCATCCCGGCGGGCCTCCGACCGCCTCCGCGCTCCGCGCTCCGACGAGCCGCCCGGTTATCGGGCGGCTCTTCGATTCCCGTGACTGGACTTCCGGCTGTCGCACCGGAACGGCGCCCCAGCGCGACGAACGCGGTTGCGGCTTCGCGGCGCTTGATCAGCGACCCTCGCGCAGGATGCTCCGCAGGATGAACGCGACGTTGGCCGGTCGCTCGGCCAGGCGGCGCATGAAGTACGGATACCACTCGGTTCCGAACGGGACGTAGACCCGGACGCCGAAGCCCGCCCGGAGCAGTCGGTCCTGGAGGTCGCGCCGGACCCCGTACAGCATCTGGAACTCGAAGCGATCGCGGGCGATGCCGGCTTCCCGGACGAGGGCCACGGCCCGCCCGATCATCCGCTCGTCGTGGGTCGCGAGCCCCGGGAAGTTGCCGTCGCGCAGGAGGCGGGCCATCAGGTCCGCGTACGCGGCGTCGACGTCGGCCTTGTCCGGGAAGGCGACGGCGGCCGGCTCGACGTAGGCGCCCTTGCAGAGCCGGATCCGTGCGCGCTCCGCGACCAGCGCGTCGACGTCCTCGGGACTCCGCCGGAGCGCGGCCTGGATCACGACCCCGGAATCGCCGCGACCCGCGTTCAGCGGCCGGAGCTCGCGCCAGAGATCGAGCGTGGCGTCCGTCGTCGTGTGGTCTTCCATGTCGATCCGGACGAACGCCTCGACCTCGGCCGCGCGGCCGAAGATCCGGGCGACGTTGTCGCGACAGAGAGCCGGATCCAGCTTGAGCCCCATTTGGCTGAGCTTGAGGCTGACGTTCCGGTCGAGGCCGTTGGCCGCGAGCGCGTCGAGGGTCGCGAGATACAGGTCCGCCGCGGCCGTCGCGGCTTCGACGGAGCTCACCGCCTCGCCGAGGACGTCGACGGTGGTCCGGAATCCGGCGGCCTGGAGTCGCTTGAGGGCGGGGATGACCTCGTCCAGGGTCTCGCCGGCGACGAAGCGGGCGACCATCGAGCGGGTGATCGGCAGGCGGGTCGCGAGGCGGCCGAGGGAGCGCCGTCGCGAGAGCCACACGAGGGACGACCGCATCGCCCGCTCGGGCACGGCACGGAGGGCGGGGAGGGCCGGCACGGATCGATGGTAGCGGCTGGGTCGGTGGGCTAGCATCGCCCGGTGACGATCCCCGATCTCGGCTCGGACCTCCTCGGTGTCGCGCTCCGGACGGCGATCGTCTACATCTGCCTCGTCCTCGGCTTCCGGTTCCTGGGCAAGCGCGAGGCGGGCCAGCTCTCGACGCTGGATCTCGTCGTCCTGCTCGTCATCTCGAACGCCGTCCAGAACGCGATGGTCGGGGAGAACACGTCGCTGCTCGGCGGGCTGCTCGCGGCGCTCGTCATCCTGGTCCTCGACCTTCTGTTGCATGCCGCGGCGGATCGCTGGCGACCGCTCCGCGATGCCCTCGACGGCGAGCCCACGATCCTCGTCGATCACGGGCGGATCCTCTTCGAGAACCTGCGCCGTGAAGGGATCAGCGACCGCGAGCTTGCCGTCGCCCTCCGTCAGAACCAGCTCCTGACCGCCGACGAGGCCCTCTACGTCTTCCTCGAGACGAACGGCCAGATCAGCGTCATCCCCCGGCGCGGCGACGGCGAGGACCCGCCCGGCCCGCCCGATCTCGACGGCGCGGCCCAGGATCCGGATGGCCAGGGTGCCCCGGCCGGCGGGGGCGTCGGCCGCGCGATGACGCGCCGTCGGTTCCGGCGTCGCGGCCGCCTGTCCGGAGGGTCCGGCTGAGAGTCGGCCGCCGGCGGGCGAACGTCCGAAACCGAACGCTCCCGGAACTCACGTCCGTCCCGGCGCCGGTCCGCCGAAATCGGATTCCGGGATCGGACGAAGGCGCCCAAAACCCGGGGTGGTTCTCGACGGCGTTCGGTTTCGGACAATGGCGCATCGCCCGGCGCCGGCGCACCGCCCGACGCGGGCGACCACGAAGCCGTCAGCCCGGGCCGCGGTCGGCCGCCCCCTTCGAATCGGCGCCGTCGGGCATCGTCGCGTCGAGATCGTCCATCAGGTGGCGGCGCAGGAACGCCCGGATCCGGGCGAATGCGTCGCGCTTGTTCTCGCGACGCTCCCAGCCGTGGCCCTCGTCGTCGTACCAGTGGACCTCGTGGAACTTGCCCTCGATCGCGAGCGCCTCCACCATCTTCTCGGTCATCAGCGGCACGACCCGCTTGTCCTTGCGGCCGTGCAGGATCAGGAGCGGCGCCTCAATCCGCTCTGCGCGGTACAGGGGCGAGCCGCGCCGGTAGATCTCGGCCCGGGCCGGGTCGTCGGGCGAGCCCATCATCCGGCCGAGATCGAGCCGGCCGGGCCGATCGCCGTGCCGGAAGCTCTCGGCGATCTCCGAGTCGCCGTACAGGTCGACACCGGCCTGCCACAGGCCTGGCTCCTCGACCAGGGCGCACAGGACCAGGTAGCCGCCGTACGACCCCCCGTAGATGCCGAGCCGGCCGTTCGACCACGACTGGTCGGCGGCCCACCGGCCCGCGTCGATCATGTCGAACGCGTCGGCATGGCCCCATTCGCCGTGGTTGGCGGTGCGGAAGTCCCGGCCGTAGCCCGTCGAGCCCCGGAAGTCGACGTCGAGGAACGCGAAGCCCTCGCGGGCGAGGAGCTGCTTGAACGGCACCCAGGCGCGGTAGGACTGCCACGTCGGGCCGCCGTGCGGATAGACGACGGTCGGGACCCGCGCCGCGCCGCGCTTGCCGGTCGCCGTCGCCGGCCGCCAGAGCGTGCCCTCGATCCGCTTGCCGTCGCGGGCCTTGAACGAGATCCGCTCGCCCATGATCGTCCGATCCGGCCGGAACGCGGCCTCGAGGACCGCGGGCAACGAGTTCGTGACCTGACGTGCCCGGGCCCCGCTCGGCGCCGCGCCGGGCACCGGCAGGAGCCACAGGTCCTGCGGCCGTGTCTCGCTCTCGCCGATCGCGGCCAGCCACGCACCGTCGGCGAGGAAGCCGACCGAGCGCCAGACCCCCGGCCAGGGATTGACGATCACGCCGGCGCCGGCCGCCACGGCCGGCGGCGGGTTCTTCGGCGGGCGCCCGCGACCGCGCTTGACCGGGGTGGCGCCGCCGATCGGGGCGACGATCAGGTCGATGAGCGCGTCGTGGATCTCGCCGTGGGCGAACCGGATCCCGTCGCCCGAGGGCAGGGCGGCGTAGCCGAAGCCACCGCTCGGCTCGCCGTGCTCGCGCCGGCCCGTCGTCAGGACGGTCCGGTCGCGGCCGTCGGCGGAGACGCGGACGACCTGGAACCATCCGTCGGCGTCGGACAGGTACAGAAAGCCGCCACCGGGCACCGGCCGCGGGCCCGCCGCCCATTCCTTGCCGCCGCCCGCGATCCGTCGCTCCTCGCCGCTCGCGACATCGACGAGATGGATCTCGCTCACGGCGAAGGCCGGGGCGCGGAACGTCGAAACCGCGATCGTCGTCCCGTCGGCCGACCAGACGAACTCCTCCACGTCGTAGCCGATCGCGGTCAGCGTCCGCGGCTCCGGCGGGTGCGGGTCGCGGGCCGGGCGGCCGCGCCGCGGCACCGGCGCATCGACGACATTGACCTGCGACCAGCCGCGGCGCCGGGAGCGAAAGGCGATCCGCAGCCCGTCCGGCGACCACTGCGCCATCGACACGCCGGCCGGATGGCTCGCCACGAGGACGTCCCGGCCACCGTCGACGTCGACGATCCGGATCTCCTCGCCGCGGGTGTAGGCGATCCGCCGGCCGTCGGGCGACCACTGCGGTTCGGTGACGTCCTTGTCCGATGCCGTGATGACGGTCGGGCTGCCTCCCCGGAGCGGCAGGACGACGAGCTGACGCGCGCCGGCGATCTCCTGCGTGCAGGCGACGACGCGGTCGCGGGGGTGGAGGCGGAACTCGCGCGGGCTGTCCACCGCGACGAGACGCTCGATGGACAGCCCGCCGGTCGCGGCCGCCACCGTCGCACCCGTTGAACGAGCCCCGGGCCCGACTCCCTGCTTCATCGATCCCTCCTCGGCGCGCGCCACCTCGGACGCGTCCGCGATGTCATCTGGCGCTGGCTGCGGCCGCTCCGGCGGGTGACGGCCAGCCGCGCCGGGCGGCCCACGGCCCGATCATGGCGTGGTGGGCCCGGACGTGCCCATGGAGGTCCTCGTACGCCCAGCTGAACCCCTCGGGATCGAGCCACTCGTCGTCCGTCATCGCCTCGATCGCCGCGCGGAGCCTGGCCGCTCCGTCCGCGTAGGCCCTGCGCAGGTCGGCCGGCGCGGTCCCGCGAGCGGCCCGGACCTGGCGGTCGTTGAAGGCATCGAGCCCCTCCGCCGGGAGCTCCGCCCACGGACGGCCGGCGCGATGCGCCTCGAGGGCTCGTGCACCCTCGACGAACCAGCCGCCGAGATGGGCGACGTGATCGGCGAACGTCCACGGGTCACCGGTCGGGTCGGTCCAGGCCTCGTCCGGCGTGATCGCCATCGTCCGCTCGAATTCGGCCATGACCGACGCGGCGGTCACCCAGAACCGCTGGATTCCCTCGGCGAGGCTCGCCCGGAGCGGCTGCGGGTCCGGCCCGAACGGGTCGTTGCCGGTCTGGCGGACCCGCAGGGCATCGGCCCACGGCTCGAGCACCGAGAGGTGGTCGATCGCATGGCCGTGCAGAACCTGGTGGATCCAGCCCCAGGCGGCGTCGCTGCGGATCGTCTCCATCGGCAGGCCGCGCGCGATCGCGACGACGCGCTCGTGGGCGACGGCGCCGCGCTCCCGGAGATCCGCCGGAGCGATGTCCGCGAACCGGGCCCGTCGCCCCTCGTTGAAGCGATCGAAGTCGCCGCCCTCGTAGTCGTCGTCGCTCGGCCAGCTCGAGCCGACGATGACGCCGGACACGTAGCCGGCGGCGAGCTCCCACCAGTCGACGACATGACCGACGTGATCGAGGAACGACCAATCGGAACCGTCCGCGTCCGACGGCGCGGCGCCCGGCAACCGCCAGGCGGCGTCGTCCAGACCGGCCCAGGCCGCCACGAATCGATCGTGGATCGCGGCTTCGTCGGCCCAGTAGTCGCGGGCTGGCGATCGGAAGTCGATCGCCCGGAGATCGGTCAGGGCCGCCCGCCGCAGGTCGACGAGACGGTCCGTCGCCGGAGCCGTCACGATCGGGTCGGCGGCTCGGTCGCCGGTTGCCGATCGGTCGCGGCGGGCGTCGCGCTCGCGACACTGGCCTCGAGCTGGTCGCCGAGCTCAACCGTCCGCCGGAAGGCGGCCCAGACTGCCTCGGACAGGACCGTTCGGAGCCGGCCGGACTCGAGCTCGTGGAGGGCCGCCGCCGACGTGCCGCCCGGCGACGTCACCATGTTGCGCAGCTCGGCAGGATGCATCTGGGACTGCTTCGCGAAGAGCGTGCTCCCCTCGAGCGTCTCGACGACGAGGTCGTGGGCGAGATGGCGCGGGAAGCCGAGATGGACCGCGGCGTCGATCAGCGCTTCCATGACGAGGAACACGTAGGTCGGACCGGTGCCCGAGACGGCCGTGGCCATCGCCACCATCTTCTCGTCGTCGACCTCGATCTGCGTCCCGAGCGCGCCGAGCAGGGCGGCGGCCTGCTCGCGCTGCTCGACGGTCGTGGCCGGCGTTGCGTACCAGACGGTCACGCCCTTGCCCAGGCGCGCCGGGGTGTTGGGCATCGCCCGGATCAGCTGGTCGTGGCCGAGCGTCCCGATCAGTGCCTTCGTCGTCGCTCCGGCCAGGACCGACAGCACGACCTGGCCGCGGCGCAGCCCGGGTCCGATCTCGCGACCCACCCGGGCGAGCATCTGGGGCTTGATCCCGAGCAGGACGACGTCGGCGCCGTCGATTGCCTCGAGGTTGTCGCCGACGACCCGGATCCCGTATTCCGAGCGAAGCTGGTCACGGCGCTCCGGGCGCGGGTGGCTGGCGACGATCTGGTCGGGCGACACGAGCTCGCCCCGGAGGAGGCCGGCGATCATCGCCTCGGCCATCACCCCGGATCCGACCGTCGCGATCGTCTTGCCGCTGAGTGGCGTCATCGGGCCGGAGTATCGCACGCGATTCGGGGTCCGAGCGTGGCGCCGCGCCGTCCAGCGCAACGCCCGCCGGGCCAATCGCGAAGGGTCCCGGGCCCAGCCACCCGCACGACCGGCGGGCCCCCGCCTCCCGATCTACGTCCCCGTCGTCGCGGCGCGCCGACAGGCGAGCCTCAGCCGCGCCGACCCGTCGCGAGGACGAAGAAGCGGCCGGTGGTCGTGACCTCGACGTCGCGGAAGCCCGCGCCAGTCAGGGCGGCCGCGACCTCGTCGGGCGAGCGATGGACCTTGACGATCGTGAACTCCCGTCCGTCGGCCAGGCGGCGAACGGATCGGTCGTCGGCCGGTGGCTCGTGGTCGACCGCGCCCGAGCTGGGATCCGGCAGGGAGTCGATCAGGACGAGCCGCCCGCCGGAGGCGAGCCAGCGTGTGGCGAGATCGAGGAACGGACCGGTTCGCGACCGCTCGACGTGGCTGAGCCAGAACCCGGCGAACAGGGCGTCGGCGGGCGGGCCGTCGGGCTCGGCCCACGCGTCCCGAACG
>DATNBW010000034.1:0-13725 GCA_035607275.1 Verrucomicrobiia bacterium
AGGATCTTCCGCTCGGCCCGATCGAGGACCGCCGACAGGTAGAACTCCTTGACGATGTCCGCGGCCGGGCCGACGAGGACCTTCCGGACCGGGATCCCCTTGATCTCGAGATCGAGGATCGACTGGGCGACGAGCTCGGCCTGCTCGGGGAAGCCGGCCAGCTTCACGCCTCCGGCCTTGCCCCGGCCGCCGACGAGGACCTGGGCCTTGATCACGACCTGCGGCGCACCGCCGGCGAAGAACCGCTCGGCGGCCTCGCGCGCCTCGGCGGCCGTGTGGGCGACCTCCCACGGCGGGACCGGCAGGCCCTGGGCGACGAGCAGCGACTTGGCGTCGGCTTCCTGGATCTTCACGCGGGCGGACTCCGAGTCGTGTGGCGGGCGGGGAGACGATGGTACCGCGCGGGAGATCGACGGAGCCATGATGGAACGAACCGGGGGTGCCGCCTCGCCATACTCGATGAGCGCGGCCAGACGGCCCGCCATCGCCGAGGGGCGTGATGCAGCGAGACCTCGTGGAGCGAGCGCGGAGAGGCGATCATGACGCCTTCGCCGAGCTGGCAGGCGCCGCGATCTCCCGGCTGGATTCCGCCGCCTGGCTCATCCTCCGGGATCCCGAACAGGCCGCCGACGCCGTGCAGAACGCACTCGTCCGGGCCTGGCGTGATCTGCCCACGCTGCGCGACCCGGCGAAGTTCGATGCCTGGCTGCATCGGCTCCTCGTTCGTTCCTGCATCGACGAGGCGCGCCGCCTGCGCCGCCATCGCATCGATCTCGAGCTCACCGCGCTGGACGTCCCGGTGCTCGCCGACCACGTGTCGACGATCGCGGATCGCGACCAGCTCGAGCGCGGCTTCGTCCGGCTCGATCCGGAGATGCGCGCCGTGATCGTCCTCCACCATTACCTCGACCTGGCACTTCCCGAAGTCGCCGTCACGCTCGGGATCCCGATCGGAACGGCGAAGTCTCGTCTTCACCGAGCTCTCGGGCTGATGCGAGCGGCACTCGAGGCCGATGCCCGCACCGGCACGGGGATCGCGGAGGGCCCGGTGTCATGACCGCCATCCACGATTTCGAGCGGAACCTCGGTGCCTGGCTTCGGGAGGACTCGGAGCATCGTGTTCCGGATCACCTCGAAGCCGTTCTCGTCCGGACGATCGCCACGCGCCAGCGGCCGTGGTGGTCGAGCCTGCGCCGCTGGCTCCCGGTCGATGTCGCCACGCCTCGGGCGCCCCGGCTTTCGGCCGGAGCGTGGCGAGCGATCGTCGCGATCGCCGTCGTGGCGCTGCTCATCGCGGCTCTGATCGCCCTTGCGGTCGGATCGCGGCCGAAGCTGCCGGCGCCGTTCGGGCCTGCTCGCAACGGCGTCCTGCTGACCAGTGCCGATGGCGACATCTTCCGCGTCAACCCGACGACCGGGGATCGAACCCCGCTCATCGCATCGTCTCTCAACGAGTTCGGCCCGACGTTCTCGCGCGACGGCACGAAGTTCCTCTTCCTCCAGGCCGCCGACCCGATCCTGTCCAGCGCCGGCCTTCGGCTCGTCGTCGCCAATGCGGACGGATCGGACGTCCGGGCGATCACGCCGGGTGTCGACGGTCTCGACTGGGTCGACTGGTCGCCGGATGGCACGCGAATCGCATTTCTGTCGCGCGAGCTCGGCCGGGGCCGAATCAACATCGTCAACGTCGACGGAACGGGCCTGCACCCCCTCGATGTCGGACGGCCGGTCAACCAGCTGTCGTGGCTGCCGCCGGACGGCCCGGAGATCGTGTTCCGCGGCGAGCAGCAGATCGATCATGACCCGCCGGTCGGGATCTTTGCGGTTCGACCGGACGGATCGGGCCTCCGGCCGATCTCGACGCGGCAGCCGCACGATCGAAACGACTTCAACGATGTCGCCGTGTCTCCGGATGGCCGACTCGTCGCGTATCGCGCCGCCGGGCCCGACGAACCGTTCTCCGTCCACCTGATCGACCTTCAGACCGGCAAGGATCGCGTCCTGCCATCGGCTCCCGGCTCGACCGGCGAGGGCGGCCCCGGTTTCTCGCCTGATGGGCGGTCCATCGTCTATCTCCGCTGGTTCGATGACGCCTCCACGCAGCTCGTCGTCGCGCCGGTCGACGGTAGCAACGTCGGCATCGCGATCGGCCCTCACGGTCCCTTCGGGCCGGACGGGCCGTCGATCAACAACTACATCTTTACCCCGGACGGGACCGCCGTCCTGGCCAACTACGACGCCGAGAAGGTCGACCGGCTCCTTCCGGTCGACGGCTCACCCGGGGTGGTGGTCGCTCGCGGCCAGCTTGCATTCGGCAGCTTCCAGCGACTCGCGCCCTGACGCTCGCCCGCGACTTTCCGACAGCGTCGACATCCCTCCCGAAAGGAGATCACCATGCGCCGCACGCCCATCGCGTTTGCCCTGGCGATCACGGTTCTTCTGCTCGGCCTGACTGCCGCCCCGTCCTTGGCGGCGCCCAGGAATCAGGCGGTCGGCGATCGCCTCGACCTGCGCGCAGGCGACCAGGCCTTCCCAGGGTCGACCCCATTCCACATCGACCACGGCTTCGTCTTCGCCATCGGTGACAGGACGATCGGGCTCACCAGCTTCATGCTCGACATGGATGGAACCGACCTGACCGCCGACTTCATCCGTTGGTCTCCCGCCGGCGACGGGTTCAGCGTCGACGAGCTCTGGTATTTCAACTTCCCGGCCGGGCTGACCGGGACTCACGTGTTCACCCGTCACTACTTCGTGGCGTGCGACGACGCCGGGACTCCCTGTGACGGCAACCGGATCAACACCCCCGTGGAGACGTTCACCATTTCCGCGGTCGTGACATTCACGACGCCGTAACGATCGACGCCGGCGCCGCGATCCAGGCGGATCGCGGCGCCGGACCCTCGCGGCGCCGGACCCTCGCGGTCGCGGTCGCCGCCGCCACGAAAACCACCTGTCCCGAACGGAGATGAACCATGCCTCGCCATGCCCAACGCCTGTTCGCCGGCTTCACCGGCGTCGCGATCCTGCTCACGATCCTGCCCGCATCGGCGTCGGCGACGACGCCCGGCCCGAACGGGTTGATCGCGTTCCGCCGCTTCGTCGATCCCGACCAGACCAACAGCGCGCTGTTCGTCATCAATCCGGACGGAAGCCACGAGACCCAGGTCACGTTCCACGCCGACAACATCGTCGACGCGATGGGCAACTGGTCGCCCGACGGCGCCCGGATCGCGTTCACCCGGACCACGTCATGTGGCGACGACTGCGGGACCGACGAGCTGTACGTCGTGAACGCGGACGGCTCGAACGACCACGCGATCGCCACGACGACTCCGACGGTCGAGTCCCCGGCCTGGTCGCCGGATGGCCGCTGGATCGCCTTCGCGATGTCGACCGACGCCGGCGACGGCGAGATCCTCGTCGCGATCTGGGAGATCCGCCCCGACGGTTCGGGCCTCCGCCAGGTCACCCACCCGGTGGCCGGCCAGTCGGAAGACCATGCGGTTCAGTTCTCGCCCGACGGCAGCCGCATCGTCATCGAGCGCCAGCTCGCGTCGTGTGGCGGCTGTCCGGCGATCTTCACTGCTGATGCTGCCGACGGCGCCAACGCGACCCGCGTGTCCCCGCGCGGGCTCAAGGGATTCGACCATCCCGACTGGTCGCCGGACGGCCAATGGGTGATCTTCCGGACCGAGGCGCGGTCCGGTGGGTCGTCGGGCGTCTTCGTCGCCCACCCCGACGGCAGTCACCTCCAGCTGATCCTCGACGGCACCCGATCCGGTCGGCAGTTCCGGTCGTCGACGTTCTCGCCGGACGGCACGCAGATGGTCATCTCGATCATCCCCGGGCCGGACGAGAATGCCGATCTCTGGATCGGTCGGTTCGACGCGAGCGAGCACCTCGACGGCCTCACCCAGCTGACCCGGACCGATGCGTTCGAGAGCTCGGTTCGGTGGGGAACCGCACCACTGCTCGGCGGCTGACCGCGCGGCCACGGCCGCCGTCGCCCCGGCGTGGGGCGGCGGCGGCCTCGCGTGTCGCCCGGCTAGAATGGCCGCATGGCCCACCGCGTGACCCTGATCCCCGGCGACGGCATCGGACCCGAGCTGGCGGAGGCGACCCGGCGCGTCCTCGAGGCGTCCGGCGTCGGGTTCGACTGGGAGGTCCAGGAGGCCGGCGAGGCGATGATCGCCGAGCACGGCACGCCCCTTCCGGAGGCGGTCCTCGAGTCGATCCGGCGCAACAAGGTCGCCCTCAAGGGCCCGATCACGACGCCCGTCGGCGGCGGCTTCCGGAGCGCCAACGTCACCCTCCGTCAGGCCCTCGGCCTCTACGCCAACGTGCGTCCCGCCCGCTCGATGAAGGGCCTCGACACGCGCTACGAGGACGTCGATCTCGTGATCGTCCGCGAGAACACCGAGGACCTCTACGCCGGGATCGAGCACATGGTCGGCCCCGATGCCGCGGAGAGCATCAAGATCATCACCCGGGCGGCATCCGAGCGAATCGCCCGTTATGCGTTCGAGTACGCCGTCGCCAACGGCCGCCGCAAGGTCACCGCGGTCCACAAGGCGAACATCATGAAGCTCTCGGACGGGCTGTTCCTCGAGAGCTGCCGGACGGTCGCCGCCGACTACGACGGACGGATCGAGTTCGAGGACCGGATCGTCGACAACATGTGCATGCAGCTCGTCCAGAAGCCCGAGCTGTACGACGTCATGGTCCTCCCGAACCTCTACGGCGACATCGTCAGCGACCTGTGCGCCGGTCTCGTCGGCGGGCTCGGGGTCGCGCCCGGGGCGAACATCGGGACCGAGGCTGCGGTGTTCGAGCCGGTCCACGGCTCGGCGCCCAAGTACGCCGGCCTGAACAAGGCCAACCCGACGGCCCTCATCCTGTCCGGCGTCCTGATGCTCCGCCATCTCGGCGAGCAGACGGCCGCGGAGCAGGTCGAGACGGCCCTCCGGGCGGTCATCGCCGAGGGCACGCGGACGACCTACGACCTCGGCGGCGAGTCCGGCACGAGCCAGTTCGCCGACGCGATCATCGAGCGGCTCGGAGCGGGTTCGCGGGCCACGGACGCCCCGGCCGCCAGCGCCTGATCGGCCCGGCGACCGCGCGGCTAGAATGAACCGCGAGCCCGACACACGTCGCCGCCCGCCCACGCCGGCCGGCCCGGCGATCGACCAGATCCCGATCGGAGGCCACGTCTCGCGATGACGACTGCCCGGACGACGCTCAAGCCGCGCGGCACCGCCCCGGCCGGTCTCGGCGTCACCCGGCGTCGCGAACGCTGGTGGGTCGCCCCCGGCGTCCAGGCGGTCCTCTTCACCGTCTGCGCGACGTACCTGGGCTTCAGCGGGGTCCTCTGGAATCCGCTGGGCGGGCCGGCGTACGAGGTCGACGGCTACCTCTCGCCGCTCTTCTCGCCGCTCCTGTTCGCCGATCGGCTGCCATGGTTCATCAGCCCGGGTCTCCTGATCCTGTGGATCCCTCTGGGCTTCCGGGCCACCTGCTACTACTACCGGAAGGCCTACTACCGGTTCTACTTCGCCGATCCGCCCGGGTGTGCGGTCGGCGAGCCGACGATTCACCGTCGCTACCGGATGGAGACGGCGTTCCCGTTCATCCTCCAGAACCTCCATCGGTACTTCCTGTACCTGGCGTTCGTCCCGTTGTTCTTCCTGTGGCTCGACGCGGCGTTCTCCGCACTGCCCGACGGCCACGTCAGGCTCGGGCTCGGGGTCGTGATCCTGTTCCTCAACGCCGCCCTGCTGACGGGCTACTCGCTGTCGTGCCACTCGCTCCGGCACCTCGTCGGGGGGCGGCTCGACTGCTTCTCGTGCTCCCGTCGGGCGCAGGTCCGCTACAGCCTCTGGCAGCGGCTCACGACGTTGAACATGCACCACATGGCGTGGGCGTGGGCGAGCCTGATCACGGTGACCCTGGCCGACGTCTACGTCCGCCTACTCGCGCTCGGGATCCTCGTCGACCCGGCGATCCGCCTGTGAACGACACCCCGGAGCGCTACCCGCACGACGTCCTCGTGATCGGCGCTGGCGGAGCCGGGCTCCGGGCGGCGATCGAGGCCGCCGAGCGCGGCGCGTCGGTCGGGCTGGTCTGCAAGTCGCTGCTCGGGAAAGCCCATACCGTGATGGCGGAGGGGGGCGTCGCCGCCGCGATGGGCCACGTCGACGATCGCGACAGCTGGCAGGTTCACTTCCGCGACACGATGGTCGGCGGCAAGCTCCTGAACAACCCGCGGATGGTCGAGCTTCACGCCAAGGAGGCGCCGGACCGGGTCCGCGAGCTGGAGCTCTGGGGAGCGGTCTTCGACCGGACCCGCGACGGGCGGATCCTCCAGCGTCCGTTCGGCGGGCACACCTACCCGCGCCTCGCCCACGTCGGCGACCGGACCGGGCTGGAGATGATCCGGACGCTCCAGGACCGCGCGGTCGCGGCCGGGATCAAGGTCTACATGGAATGCACGATCACGCACCTGCTCGCCCGTCCCGATCGGGTGAAGGGTGCGTTCGGCTACTGGCGGACGACCGGCCAGACGGTCCTGTTCCCGGCCAAGGCGATCGTCCTCGCGACGGGCGGGATCGGGCGGGCCTACCAGGTCACCTCGAACTCGTGGGAGTACTCGGGCGACGGTCAGGCCCTGGCGTACCTGGCCGGCGCCGAGCTCATCGACATGGAGTTCGTCCAGTTTCACCCGACCGGCATGGTCTGGCCGCCCGGCGTCCGCGGCCTGCTCGTCACCGAGGCCGTCCGCGGCGAGGGCGGCATCCTGCGCAACAGGGACGGCGAGCGGTTCATGTGGCGGTACCTGCCCGAGGATCGCCGCAACGAGTACGCCGCGACCGACGAGGAGGCGACGCGCTGGGTGGACGCCCAGAGCGAGGGCCGGACGACCGATGCCCGCCGCCCACCCGAGCTCTCGACCCGTGACAACGTCGCCCGGGCGATCTACACCGAGGTCCGCGAGGGACGAGGCTCGCCGCACGGCGGGGTCTTCCTCGACATCAGCTACCTGCCGGCCGACCACGTCCGGCGCAAGCTGCCGTCGATGTACGACCAGTTCAAGGAGCTCGCCGACGTCGACATCACCGCGGGCCCGATGGAGGTCGGTCCGACGACCCACTACATGATGGGCGGGATCCGGGTCGACGCCGAAACGGGCGCGACGACCCGGGCAGGCCTGTTCGCCGCCGGCGAGGTCGCGGCCGGGATGCACGGCGCCAACCGCCTGGGCGGCAACTCGCTGTCGGACCTGCTCGTGTTCGGCCAGCGGACCGGTGCGGCGGCCGCGGCCTCCGCGGCGAGCCTGTCGGAGATGCCGCACGTCGATCCGAGCGCGGTCCGGGCCGCCGCGGCCGAGCTGGCGATGCCGTTCGGAACGGGGGGCGAGGGCACGACCGGCGACGAAGCGGCGAGCAGCGAGCAGGGCGGCGCGGAAGACGGAGGGGCCGGGCGCGGCGGCGAGGATCCGTACCGGCTCCACGAGGAGCTCCAGGCGACGATGGGCTCGCTCGTGGGCATCTTCCGGACCGAGGAGGACCTCGACGAGGCGATCCGCCGGCTCGGCGACCTGCGCAGCCGCTGGGATTCGATCCGGATCTCGGGCGGACGCGCCTACAACCCGTCGTGGGGCCTCGTCTACGAGCTCCGCAACATGATGATCGTGTCGGAGGCGGTCGCCCGCAGTGCGAAGGCTCGACGCGAGAGCCGCGGCGCCCACAGCCGGATCGACTTCCCGGACACGGACAAGGAATGGGCCAAGCAGAACAACGCCGCACGACTCGCCGGCGACGCAATGGAGATCGTGATCACGCCGCTGCCGGCGCTTCCGAACGCCCTGCGCAAGCTCATCGCGACGGAGTCCCACTGATGCCCGAAGCCCATCTCAGCGTCTTCCGCGGAACGCCGACCACGACAGGCACGTTCGTCGACTTCGACGTCCCGGTCGAGGACGGCATGGTCGTCCTCGACGCGCTCCACTGGATCCAGGCCCACGCGGCGCCGGACCTCGCGGTTCGCTGGAACTGCAAGGCCGCAAAGTGCGGATCGTGCAGCGCCGAGGTCAACGGCCGGCCGCGCCTGACGTGCAAGACGCGCCTGTCGGACTTCGAGGAGGGCGAGACGATCACGGTCGAGCCGATGCGCGCCTTCCCGCTGATCCGCGACCTGGTCACCGATGTCTCCTGGAACTACGAGGTCAACAAGCGGATCCCGCCCTTCCAACCGCCCGCCGACCAGCCCCAGGAATCGTGGCGCTGGCAGCAGGAGGACATCGAGCGGGTCCAGGAATTCCGCAAGTGCATCGAGTGCTTCCTGTGCCAGGACGTGTGCCACGTCCTGCGCAACCACGAGACCGAGCAGCCGTTCATCGGCCCCAGGTTCCTCGTCCGGAGCGCCGGCCTCGAGATGCACCCGATCGACACCGCCGACCGGACCGCCCACCTCAAGGACGAGGGCGGGATCGGCTACTGCAACATCACGAAGTGCTGCACCGAGGTCTGCCCGGAGCACATCAAGATCACCGACAACGCGATCATCCCGCTCAAGGAGCGGGTCGCGGACAAGTACTACGACCCGATCCAGATGGTCTGGCGCAAGCTGACGGGCAAGCGGGAGCCGCTCCCGATGGTCGACATGCCTGTGCTCCCCGGCGGCACGCCGCCCCGGGCCGGAACCGCATCGGACGCGTCGCGACGATCCGGAGACGACGCCTGAGTCGCGAGGCCGACCCGCCTGCAACGCTCTGGGGGGCGCCGGACGAGCGCCCTCCGGGGGAAGGGGCGAGCCCGACCCCATCGGCCCGAGGGTTCGTCATCCGGACCGATGGCGCGGCCCGTGGCAATCCCGGCCCGGCGTCGGCGGGCGCCGCGCTCATCGATCTCGCCCGCTCCGACGCCCGGGATCCCACGGCCCGCCCGGACGCGTCGATCTCCGAGTTCCTCGGTGTTCAGACCAACAACGTCGCGGAGTACACGGCGGTGGTCCGGGCGCTCGCCCTCGCGACGGAGCTCGGCGCGCGCGAGGTCGTGATGCTCCTCGACTCGAAGCTCATCGTCGAACAGCTGGCCGGGCGCTGGCGAGTCAAGGACAGCAAGCTGATCCCGCTCTGGGAGACGTCGCGCCGCCTGCTTCGGGGGTTCGAGCGCTGGTCGGCGAGCCACGTGCCGCGGGCTCAGAACAAGACCGCGGACGCGCTCTGCAACGAGGCGATCGACCGGGTTGCGGCGGGCGGCCCGGCCGTCGTCGTCGTCCGGCCAGGAACCTGACGCGATCGCCCGCCGTCCTCCGGCCGTGCATCCACCCAGCGCGGGCATCCGGCCCGTCGTCATCGCCATCCTGCTCGCGATCGGCCTCGCGGTGGCTGGCTGCGGCGGTGAGCCCGATCCTTCCGGTTCGCCGCCCGCGGGCGCCCTGACGACCCTGGCTGGTAGCTCGTGGGCCGTCGTCTCGGTCAACGGCCGTCCGCCGATCCCGGGCCACGTGCCGACCGTCGCGTTCGAGGCCGAGCGGATCTCCGGCTCCGGTGGCTGCAACCAGTTCGGCGGCCGCTACCAGGCGGATCCGACGACCGGGCAATTCGCCACTCGCGAGCTCGGGTCGACGCTGATCGGCTGCCTCCAGGCCGGGGTGTCGGACTTCGAGTCGGCCTTTCTGCAGGTCCTCGGCGGGGCGACCCAGGTCGCGCTCGACCCGGCCGGACAGCTGGTCCTCAGCGGGCCCATCGGGCGGGTCGTCCTCGTCAAGCTCGAGCATCCGGCGGTCGAGGGCTGAGCCCTGGCGAGGCCGTCGGCACCGGTGATCCGACGGTCGGTCGCGACCGGCGCGAACGGCGGGGTACGATCAACCGGTCAGCGAGGCGGTCGGATGGCCGCGCGCCGGGACGGGGCGACCCGCCGCGGCGTGAGGAACGTCCGAGCTCCTCAGCGCAGGGTGGCGGGTAACGCCCGTCCGTCGCGAGACGAGGACCAGTGCCACAGTGACGATGCCGTCGGCGGCGCAAGCCGGCGACGGAGTGAAACGCGGCAAACTCCACCCGGAGCAAGGCCAAATAGGAGGGCGCAACCCGTCGGGGCAACTCGATGGGGGAGAGGTGCGCTGCCCAGCCCTCGGGTCGGCCGCATGAGCCGTCGGGTAACCGGCGGCCTTAGATGGATGGCCATCCGCGCCGGCGCAAGCCGGCGCGACAGAACTCGGCGTACAGACCGCCTCGCTGACATTTCCCGTGAACCGGCAGGGAGCCTGACCGCCGCGATGGCGGGTCAGCCCAAGGCGCCCGCGAGCAGGCGAGCGAGCGCACTCGGGCGTGCGTGAGCGAGCCCGCGCAGCGGGCAACGCCGGGATGACCCGTCAGGGCGGCGGTCAGTCTTCGTCGGGGCGGAAGGTGTGGGGGGCGGTGCACGAGTTGCAGATCGGCATCGCCGCGTCGAGGTTGCCGAGCGGGATCGGCAGGCGACGGTCAGGCAGCAGGCACTCGACGTCGTACAGGCGCTCGGCGCCGCTCTCGATCTGGATGAGCCGACGGAACGTGCAGCGCTTGATCCGTTGCGGCGCGAGCCGGTACGGATCCGGTTCGAGCGTGACCATCGGAAGCGGCAGGGCCATCAGGCGTCAGAGCCTCGAAGGGGACCGTCGGCGCGCGTTGCCGATCAGGCGGCGGAATGTAGCACCGCCGGGAACGTCACGGCAACACACTAAACGTACTAGACTGCGCGCCGTCCATGGCGGCTTGAGCGCGGAGGGCGCGTGGCGGAGGGCGAGGGACCAGCGTTCGGAGACGCCCCGTACGTCGAGCGGGTGAGCGGACCGTTCCGAGCGGGTCCCGAGCGGGATCCGTCGGAGCCGCGTCCGGTCTGCCGATTCCTGGCCGTCGAGCTGGCCGATGGATCGCTCGCTCCGGCCCTCGCGATCGATGCCGCCAACCGGTGCACCGCGGTCGGCGATCCCGTGCCCCAGTCCGGCCGGCAGCAGGAGCTCGTGTGCCTCACGGCGGCCCACGCCAACTGCCCGCGCTACCTTCGCGGCATCCTCCTCGCCGGATCGCCGCCGCCCCCGGAGGCCAAGCGCGAGCCGATCGCACCGGCGGTGATCGGCGCGACGCTCATCCTGCTTGCGGCCGTCGCCGCGTCGTTCGGGTTCCTGGCCGTCCGTGGCGGGTTCAACCTGCCGGCCGGAACGGCGCCGCCGGCCCTCGTCGCGGTCGTCGCGAGCGAATCGCCAGCTCCCATCCCGACCGTCGCGGCCAGCCCGGCCCCGACCGCGAGCCCGACGCCTTCGCCATCGCCCTCGCCGAGCCCGTCCCCGACTCCGTCGCCGACGGCAGCTCCGACCCCGACGCCGGCGCCCGCCACCCCGCCGCCGGCGACCCCGACCCCGCGCCCCTCGAGCGACCGCTACGCCGTGCTCACGAAGTGCCCATCCACGCCGGACTGCTGGATCTACGTGATCCGGTCGGGCGACAACCTGACGAGCATCGCTCACTGGTTCGGCGTGTCGTACAGCCGGATGATCGCGATGAACCCCGGCCTGCGGATCCCGATCCATGCCGGCGACCGGCTCCTGATCCCGACGCCCACCCGCTGACGCCGCAGCGCTGACGCCGGCGGCCGCGTCGAGCGCGCCGCCCCGCGGCCCCGTCCCCGCCGCCCACTGAAATGAAGTTGCCCATTGACGGGCCCTGGATGCGCGCTATGATGCCGGGAAGTGGTGTGAAGTGGCCCAAAGTGGGGACAGGCACCACACCCCGCGCCAATCCCGCGCAGCACTCATCCAGGTACCGCACCCGAAGTGGGGTCTCCGTAGGTGTTCACCGGCGAGTACCGGCACTCGGTGGACGACAAGGGACGGCTGGCCGTCCCCTCGCGATTCCGCGCCCAGCTGGACGCGGGTCTCGTCGTCTCGCGCTGGCTCGACGCGTGCCTCGCGATCCACACGCGGACCGGTTGGGACGCCCTTGCCGACAAGGTGGCCACGCTGCCGATCACCGACGAGAACGCTCGTCGCTTCTCGCGGTTCATCTTCGCCGGCGCCGTGGAGACGACGCTCGACGGACAGGGCCGCGTCCTCATCCCCGGCTATCTGCGGGAGATGGCCGGCCTCGCCGCCGATGCCGTCGTCGTCGGCGCTCGCGATCACGCCGAGATCTGGGCGCCCGCCACGTGGGAGTCCTATCGGCGAAGCCTCGAGGACCCGACCGCCCTCGCCGCGGCGATCGGCGGGCTCGGGATCTAGGGCAACCGTTCGCCGGCCGATGGGCCGCCGGACGCACCACATGCGCTTCCAGGATCCGCTCGGGATCCGACGTCAACGGTGGAGGAGAGATGAAGGAAGGGCACCTGCCGGTGCTGGTGGAGGAGGTCATGTCGATGCTCGCACCTGCTCCCGGCAGCCTTCAGATCGACGCCACGGTTGGCGGCGGTGGGCACACCGAGCGGATCCTGGAGGCGACCGATCCTGATGGCCGCCTCCTCGGCCTCGATGCCGATGGGGCGGCCATCGCCAGAGTGGACGGTCGCCTCCGTCCGCGCTTCGGCGATCGGCTGGTCCTTCGCCAGGCGAACTTCCGCGAGTTGCGGGATGTCGCCCCGGCGGCGGGCTTCGGCACCGTCGATGGGCTCCTCTTCGATCTCGGCCTGTCGAGCTTCCAACTCGGCGACGCGGAGCGCGGGTTCGGCTTCCGGACCGGCGGACCGCTCGACATGCGGTTCGACACGACCCGCGGCGTTCCGGCCGCCGAGCTCCTGACGACCCTCGATCGGATGGAGCTGTCGGCGCTGTTCAAGCGCTACGGCGAGGAGCCCCAGGCCAATCGGATCGCGAACGCGATCGTCGCCGCCCGCTCGACCGCTCCGGTCACGACGGCCGAGGAGCTGGCCGCGCTCGTCGAACGCGTGGCGCCCGGCAATCCCCGGGTCCGCCGCCGGATCCATCCCGCGACCCGCGTCTTCCAGGCCCTCCGGATCGCGGTCAACGAAGAGCTCGATGCACTCCAGGACGGGCTCGCCGCCGCGGTCGACCTCCTGCGGCCCGGCGGCCGGCTCGTCGTCCTCAGCTATCACTCGCTCGAGGACCGGATCGTCAAGCGCTTCCTCGCCGCCGAGCGGCGGGGCTGCGTCTGCCCGCCCGAGGTCCCGGTCTGCGTCTGCGGCCGGAACCCCCGGCTGCGGCTCGTGACCCGACCGTCGCTCACCCCGACGGCCGCCGAGATCGCCGCCAACCCGCGTGCCCGGAGTGCCCGCCTGCGGGCCGCCGAGCGCCTCGCCGCCTGAGCGCACCCAAACCACCGGCACCGAAGAAGGGAGGAGTCACCGTGAGCAAGCGACACCAGTCCAGCCGCCGCCGATCGTATGGCCGTCGACAGCACGAGATCCACGAGCGGGAGGGCAATCACCGCCACAGCCCGACGATGGAGGACAGCGAGCTCGACGCGTTCGGTGTCTCGTCCCAGGTCGACCCGTTCGCCTTTCTCGATCCGCGCCGGCCGCGAATCCGCTTCGCGATCGGCGAGTAGATGGCGGTCTACTCGGGGGCTCGCCCTCGCTCCACCTTCCTGCCGCAGCGATCGCGCGTCGTCGATGCGCCCGTCCTGCCGCGGCGCCGGATCCGCGGCGCCGTCCGCGCCCGGCGCAGGACGAACCGGCTGGCCTTCGTCCTGGGCGGCATCGTCCTCGCGTTCCTGCTCGCCTTCTTCTCGCTCGCCCA
>DATNBW010000041.1:0-2088 GCA_035607275.1 Verrucomicrobiia bacterium
GCACCGTCGAGGTCTTGGTCAGCTGCTCGGTCCGGAACACATCGAAGTCGGCCGGCGAGAGATTCACGCCGGGCTCGCCGCGGGCCAGCCGCTCGAACGGGGCGTTCTCCGGCCGGCGCAGGGCGTTCTCGATCGTGCCCCGGATGTCGAGGTGGAACGGGTCGCCGAACTCGTACGGCTTGGTCGTTTCCTCGCGCTCCCCTCCCCGGCCGGCGCGGTCGATCCGATGGCCGCCAAAGGCGTCGCGTGACAGCTTGGCGAACAGGTCGTCGAGGACCTTCTGGCCGATCCGCCGGCTGCCGCTGGGGGTCAGCTCCATCCGCTCGCCCTTGTGGGTCAGGTAGCCCGCGTCCTCGAGCTGGCGAGCGAGCGCATCGAGCGCCTCGAGCTCGCGGGCCGCATCCGGTCCGAGCAGCCGTTCGACGTCGTCGCGGTCGAGCCCGCCGAGATCGGCCGGCGACTCGATCTCGGCCAGGTCGTCCTCCAGGGCGTCGAGCGCCTGGAGCTGGCCGATCCGATCCAGCGCCGGCTCCAGCCCGAGCGGTTCCTCGCCGCTGAAGTCATAGCTCTCGCCGATGCCGTCGGGCATCAGCTGGTCCATGTTCGAGGCCAGGCGGGCGAGGTCCCAGCGGAGCCGGTCGTCGCGGAGCAGGGCGTCCATCATCGACTGCAGCTCCGCCCGCTGCTGGGGCGTCATCGAGCGCAGGAGGGACTGCATCGCCGCCATTCGCTCGGTGAGCTGGGCGACGATGTCGTCGAGCGTCCGTGCGCCCGGGAAGAAGCGGCCGTGCCGGGCGAGGAAGTCGTCGACCTGGTCCTGGCTCGGCTCGCGGCCCTCGAGGCGCTCCTCGAGCAGGGTGTTGAGGTCGCGGACCATCTCGCGATTGGCCTCGAGCTCCTCGGGGGTCGTTCCCTGGATCGCCTCCGAGAGTCCGTTGACGAACCGATCGAGCGTCTGCTTGCGGAGCTTCTCCGTCAGCTCATTGAACCGGTCCCGGGCGGACGACTCCATGAAGTCGTATTCCTCGAGCTGCCGGATCCGGTTGCCGACGTCGCGCGGCAGGGCGTCGAGCTGGTCGATCCGGCGGGCGGCGGCGTCGCGGAGCATCGCCCGCAGGGCGGCGTCCGACGGTTCGCGATTCGGGGCCTGCGCGGGCGCCGCGGCCTCGTCCAGGCGGCGCTCGATGCCCGCCCGCTCCTCGGCCACGATCTCGTCGAGCTCCTGGCGGACGTCGGCGAGCACGTCGCGCAGCTGGTACCGCTCCTGGAGCTCGTCGCGCCGGCGGCGGAGTCGCTCGCGGAGGTCGTTGAGGCCGGCCAGATCGGGACGGGTCGGATCGCTCGTCCGCCAGCCTCGTTCCATCAGGCGGCGGAGCGCCTCGGCGAGGTCGCCCTCGGCCATAACGTCGTCCGCGAGGGCATCGAGGATCTCGTCCGCGTCGAGCGCCGGGACCGTCTGCGTGCCGTCCCAGCGGGCGTAGCGCGCCGAGCGGGCGAGCAGCGGATCGCGGCCGGTCGACGTCCTGGCGGGCTGGTCGAGGTCGCGCGGGTCCGGCGAGTAGGCGGTCATCCCGGCGCACCCCGCGTCGGCACGCGGCTCGATGGCGCCCTGCACGCCCCGCCGGCGTTCATCGCCGGTAGACCGTGCCGGCTCCCGAGCGATCCTTGTTGATCCGGCGCGACAGGTGCAGACCTTCGAGGATGAACTCGACCGCCGACGCGACGACCGCCGGCTCCTCCGCCCCGTCCGTGACGTCGAACGCGCCGAGCCGGCGGACCGCCTGGTGGAGACCCGGGATCTCGGCCATCCAGCCGACGTAGTCCCGCGACGGCACGCGATCGCCGGTCTCGACGACCAGCCCGTCCTCGAACGACAGGACGACATCGTCGAGCTCGTCGAGGTCGACGATCCGGCCGAAGGTCGTGAACAGCGCCTTGGTGATCAGCCGCTCGACGATCCGCTCCTCGGGCGCGTCGTCGCCGACCGACTCGAGCTCGATCTTGCCGACCGTGCTGGCGACGACGGCGCCGAGGTCGGAGACGCGCGGCGCGGCCACGGATTCGCCCAGGCGGACGGCACGCCTGAGC
>DATNBW010000051.1:0-22438 GCA_035607275.1 Verrucomicrobiia bacterium
TCGGCATCGGCGAGCGAGGCCACGATCACCCCGACGATCGCGAGGATCGACAGGACGAGGACGGCGGGCGCGGCGGCGATCGCGAATGCGATCACGGTGGCTGGGATCATCTCGATGGCTCCGAAGACAATGCATTGATGAACGGAGCCTGATCGTGCGGTAGCGGGATCCGCGCGGCCATGGCCGGTCGACCACGACCACCACCGTCATTGGTCGAGCCCCGAGCGTGACCAATGGCCGGGCCAATCGATTGCCTGCAAGGAGCCTCGCCGCCTCAGCGACCCGTCGGTTGGCGCGGTTCGTCGCCGCGAATCCGGGCGTAGAACAGCGCATCCATCGGCCGGCCCTGGCGGTCGAGGTCCCACGCGCGGCGGATGCCTTCGCGTTCGAAGCCGGCCCGCAGCGCGACCCGGCCCGACGCGTCGTTGTCGACGTCGGTGTAGAGCTCGAGGCGGATGATCGTGGACGTGGCGAGTGTCCAATCCGTGATCAGACGGAGCGATCGCGTGGCCACTCCCCGGCCCCGAGCCGCCGGCGCGAGCCAGTAGCCGAAGACGGCACGGTGACCGAAGGGTCCGTGACGGGAGATCGCACCGAGCACGACGTCCGTTGACGCGTCCGCAATCGCGAACCCCTGCTCGTCGCCGCCGTCCCGATCGCGAGCGCGCATCTCGACGAACGCCCGGGCATCGTCCTCGCCATACGGCTGCGGGATCGGGACGAATCGGGCGATCAGGGGGTCCTGGCACGCGGCGAAGACGGCCGGCGCGTCCTCGGGACGCCATCGGCGCAGCGTGACGACGCCGTCCGAGAGCGTCACGTCGCCGGTCGTCTCAGCCACGGTGCCTCCTGCCAACCGTCCGGATCGCGAGCCTTCCGTAGAATGGCATGCCGCCACCCGAATGCCGTCTCCGTAGCCGAGGTCCACCCGCCCATGGCCAGGAACAAGGTCACCGTCATCGGCGCCGGAAACGTCGGCGCGACCACCGCCCAGCGGATCGCCGAGGCCGGACTCGCCGACGTCGTGCTCGTCGACATCGTCGAGGGCCTGCCCCAGGGCAAGGGTCTGGACCTCGCCGAAGCGGCGCCCGTCGTCGGGCACGATTCGCGGATCATCGGGACCAACGACTACGCGGACACGGCGGGGTCCGACATCGTCGTCGTCACGTCCGGGCTGGCCCGCCAGCCGGGGATGAGCCGCGACGACCTGCTCACGAAGAACGCCGGGATCGTCCGGGCCGTCGTCGAGCAGGCCGCGAAGCAGTCGCCGGACGCGATCCTGATCATCGTCACGAACCCGCTCGACGCGATGTGCCACGTCGCCCTCCAGGCGTCGGGTTTCCCGCGGGAGCGCGTCCTGGGGATGGCCGGCGTCCTCGACTCGGCCCGCTTCCGGACGTTCATCGCGCAGGAGCTGGGGGTCTCGGTCGAGGACACCCACGCGTTCGTCCTCGGCGGCCACGGCGACACGATGGTCCCGCTGTCGCGCTACTCGACGGTCGCCGGGGTACCGATCACCGAGCTGCTGCCGGCCGACCGGGTGACGGCCCTCGAGGAGCGGACGGCCAATGGCGGGGCCGAGGTCGTCGCGCTCCTGAAGACGGGCTCGGCGTTCTATGCCCCGGCGGCGTCGTCGTTCGAGATGGTCGACGCGATCCTGCGCGACCGGAAGCGCGTCCTGCCCTGCGCCGTGCTGCTCAAGGGCGAGTTCAAGACCCACGACCTGTTCGTCGGGGTGCCGGTCGTCCTCGGCCGGACCGGGATGGAGCGGGTCTTCGAGATCGAGCTCACGGCCGACGAGCAGGCCGCCTTCGACCGGTCGGCGGCGGCCGTGAAGGAGCTCGTCGACAAGCTCGGCTGAGCCCGAGCTCCAGGCTCGGCTGAGCGCGAGCGGACGGACCGTGGGTGGTGCGCGCTCGATCGCCGGCCGCTCTGGGCACTCCAGCGTGATCGCGGGTCGCCGAATCGACCCCGGCCGAATCGGCCACCGGATCGCGCTGCTCCTCGCCCTCCTCGTTCCTGCGGCGTGCACCACCCCCGCGCCGACGCCGCGTGACCCGTCCCTTTCCGGCGTCGTCGCAGCGGTTCACGCCATCGGGACGGAGCAGACGATGCGGTTCGAGCTCATCGACGGCCGCACGATCGACATCGATCTGGCGGTCGTCCGCGGCCTGTACCAGGGCGGAACCTCGCCCGGGGTCGGCGATGTCCTGTTGTACGGATCCCAGCCCGATCTGACGTGGTTCGTCGGCGTATCCCGCGTGCCCGACGGCTCCTACCGGTTGCAATCGCGGAGCCTGACGGTCGACGCCCGGCGGATGACACTCGACTCCGGCCTGCGGTTGCCGATCGCGCCGGACTTCCGGCCGGGCCCGGGCCGGCTCGAAGGCGACGCGCCCCACACGATCGTCATCAACGGGCAGGGTGAGGTGACCTCCAGCACCTGACGGACGTCAGGCGCGATCGATCGCATGGTCGCCCGCCGGTGCCCCGGCGCACCGCCATTCTGATCGCGGGCGAACCTTCCGCGTCGAGCCGGAATTGACCCGGCCGGGATGACGGTCGTATGGTCCGCCCACGGACGCGCCGGCCTCGGGAGGGCCGGCGTTCAGTGTCGTCACGGGGGTTCGGGCGTCGCCTCACCCGCGGTCGGGAGCCGCTCGGCGTCGCTCGTTCCGGGCCCCGTGCGTGGAGGAGATTTCAGGCATTGCCTGAAGGGAGGCACATGAACCGGAGGCTGCTCACCGCCGTCGGTGCGACGGCGATGCTGCTCGGCAGCGCCCTGCCCGCGGCCACGACCGCCGCATCGCCGCAAGCGAGCCGGCAATTCACTCGACTCGACATCAGCAAGATCGACACCCAGTTCGGTCCGGCGATGCTCACCAACAAGCCGGTCACGGTGATGGTCCAGCTCAGGGGAGCGGCGGCCACTCACGGCAACGCCAGCAAGGCACAGCAGATCGCGACCGCGAAGGCCCTGAAGGCCACCCAGAACAAGCTGAAGCCGGCCATCATCCGGGCGGGCGGCACGATTCTGGGTCAGTACCAATACGCCTACAACGGGATCAAGGTCCGCATCGCCGGTCGCGGCATCGCCGCGCTGGCCGCCCTGCGCGGGGTCACCGGAATCCGCGGCGTGCCGACGTATTCGATCGACAACGTCCACAGCGTCCCGTTCACCGGCGCTCCGGCCGCCTGGGCGGACCTCGGTGTCACCGGTGCCGGCCAGACGATCGCCGTGATCGACACCGGGATCGATTACACCCACGCCAATTTCGGCGGGGCGGGTACGGTCGAGGCCTTCGAGGACAACGATCCGACCGTCATCGAGGCCGGCTCGTTCCCGACCGCGAAGGTCATCGCCGGCTGGGACTTCGCCGGCGACGGCTATGACGCGACGGGCAGGCACGGCTCGGTCACGCCCGCGCCGGACCCCGATCCGCTCGACTGCTTCGGCCACGGCTCCCACGTCAGCGGCACCGCCGCGGGCGACGGCGTCCTGTCCGACGGCTCAACCTACACAGGCCCGTACGATGCGACGACGTACGTAACGAACAGCTTCGCGATCGGTCCGGGCGTCGCGCCCCAGGCCGACCTCGTCGACCTGAAGGTGTTCGGCTGCGAGGGTTCGACCGATCTCGTCGTCGACGCCCTCAACTGGGTCGCCGATTACAACGCCCACCACGCCGATGCGATCGACGTGGTGAACATGTCGCTCGGCGCGCCGTTCGGTCGCAACGACAACCCCGACTCGGTCGCGACGAACAACCTCGTCAGCGCCGGTGTCGTCGTCGTCGCGTCGGCCGGCAACTCCGGTCCGAACGCCTACATCACCGGTTCGCCCGCTGCGGCGACACAGGCGATCTCCGTCGCGGCCGAAGACACGCTCGCGACGTTCCCTGGCGCCGTCATCGACTTCGCGACGGCGACCGACATCACCAATGCCAACAACCAGAACGCCTGGCCGGACCTGCCCGTCAGCGGGACGCTCAAGGTGATCTACAGCGCCCCCGGCGTCGTCAGCCTCGGCTGCACGGCCGCCGCCTACGGGACGCTCGCCCCGAACACGATCGTCGCCATCCAGCGCGGCCAGTGCGCCTTCGTCGACAAGGGCGCGGCCGCCCAGGCCGCGGGCGCGCTCGGGATCATCGACATCAACCGCGACGACATCGTCAACCCGAACGAGCTGCCGACCTTCATCGGCTACAACCCGGAGATCTTCGATATCCCGATGATCGGCGTCGGGCGCGGCTCGAAGGCCGGGATCATCGCCGCCGACGGCCAGGCCGTCACGATCAACGCGGGCGGCACCCTCGCCAACCCCACGTTCAAGCAGCTCGCGAGCTTCAGCTCGGGCGGCCCGCGCAACGGTGACAGCGCGGCGAAGCCCGACGTCACGGCTCCCGGCAGCTCGATCGTCTCGACGCTCGTCGGCAGCGGCAGCAAGGGCACGACCCTCTCGGGCACCTCGATGGCCGCTCCCCACGTCGCCGGCGTGGCCGCTCTGGTCCATGCCGCAAACCCGGGCTGGACACCGCTCGCGGTGAAGGGCGCGATCGTCGGCACCGCCTCCGCGGCCGCCGCCGACATCAGCCCCTACAACGTCCGCACCGCCGGCTCCGGCGCCGTCCAGGCGCGCAAGGCCGTCGACACCGTCGCCTACGCGACGACGCCGGACGGCACGGCGAGCCTCTCGTTCGGTTACGACCCCTCGGGTGCGGCCTACAGCGAGTCGCTGACGATCACGCTCCACAACACGAGCGCCACGGCAATCACGTACAACCTCACCGGCGCGAGCATCGTGACGGTCAGTCCGGCGTCGGTCACCGTGCCCGCCGGCGGCAGCGCGACCGTTGCCGCGACGGCCGCGCTGACCGTGGGCCAGCTCGGATCGACATTGTTCGCCTCCAACAGCCTCGGCGCCCTCGGCTCCGCGTGGGGCGGCGTCAACACGTTCCGCGGTGCGGTCGTGGCCACCCCGACGTCGGCAACGGCCGGCGTGTACAGCCTCCGCATCCCGTTCATGGCGGTGCCTCGGGCGCTGTCGAACATCAGCGCCGGCCCGCGGTCGGCGTACAGCAGCGGTGGGATCGTCCGGGCGTCGATCCCGTTGACGAACAGCGGCATCCACACGGGCATCGCCGACGTCTACGCGTGGGGCCTGTCGGACCCGCAGGACCTCCCGGCGACCTCGGTTGCCACGGATGACATCCGAGCCGTCGGACTCCAGGTGCTCCCGGCGGAAGCCTTGACCGGAACGGCGGACGCGGCGGATCGCGGGTTGATCTTCGCCGTCAACACCTGGGGCAAGTGGTCGTCGGCGTCGTCGAACGAGTTCGACATCGCGATCTACGGCACCAACAAGCACAAGCCCGACTACTTCGTCGTCGGCGTCGACTTCGGCGCGGTGACCAACGGCGGGACATTCGACGGGCGGATGGCCTCCTTCACGTTCACCGCGGCCGGCGCGCTCGTCGACATCTGGGTCGCGGACGCTCCGGCCAACGGCTCGACCGTCCTGCTGCCGACGCTTGCCAGCGAGATCGGCCAGACGGCCACGAACAACACCCGCTTCAGCTACGGCGTGACCGGGTTCTCGGTCGAGGATTCGTCTCTCGTCGACCCCGTCGCGGGTCAGGCCGAGCTCGATCCGTTCCACCCGGCCATCTCGACCGGCGATTTCGTGCCGATCGGACCCGGTGGATCGGCCTCGATCCCTGTCTGGGTCAACAAGGGCCTCCTCGGCACCTCCCCGGCCAAGGGCTGGATGATCGTGACCCAGGACGACGCCAACGGCGCCGCCCAGGCCGATCTCGTCCCGATCGGGACGCCGTAGTCCCGACGCGATCCGGCTCAACGCGAACGACCCCGGCGCCGCCGGGGTCGTTCCATGTCCGGCACTGCCGGTGAGCCCATCGGCGGTGACCATGGGCACCGCTTTGACGGTCGGCACCGGACCTTTGGCGGGCATCGTTGGTACCCTGTCGGCACTCCGGGGGACGGTCGTTCGGGAGACGGCCGCGGTGGATCTCACATCCGTATGGAGGCCTCCATGCATCGACGCTTTGCCGCGCTCGCGGCGACGCTCGTTCTTGCCCTGTCCGCGACGGGCGCGAGCGCAGCCGCTCCACCGGCGAGTCGCGACGCGACTGCCGCGACCGCCGTCCTCGACAAAACCTCGGCGATCGTCGTCCTCAAGCAGCAGCCCGTGGCCACCTACGATGGCCATGTCGCCGGCTACGCCAAGACGAAAGTCTCGAACGGCAAGCTCAACCCGAACAGCGCCGCCGCCAAGAAGTACGTCGGCTACCTCAAGACCGAGCACTCGGCCTTCGCCAAGTGGCTCCAGGCGAACGTCCCCAGCGCGAAGATCACCTCGCAGTACTTCGTGACCCTCAACGCTGTCGCCGTCAAGCTCAACGGCGCCGCGATCGGCAAGCTGTCGAACAACGCGGACGTGCTGACGGTCGAGTACAACGCCCTCTACCACCCCGACATGAGCGAGAGCTACAAGCTGATCAATGCCGCCGGGGCGTGGGCCGCGGCCGGAGGCCGGGCGGGCGCCGGAGCGGGCGTCAAGATCGGCATGATCGACTCGGGCATCGACTACCGCCATCCGTTCTTCGATCCGGCCGGCTTCAGCTATCCGGCCGGCTTCCCGAAGTGCGACGCCGCGGACAGCGCAGGCGGCGCCTGCAAGAACGTCAGCCCGAAGGTCATCGTCGCCAAGGTCTACTACAACAAGAACAACCAGACCGGCTACGACGCCCTGCCCGTTGCGGGCCTCGGCGATCACGGAAGCCACACCGCCGGCACGGCCGCCGGCGTGACCGGCAAGACCGCGACCGTCGAAGGCGTCGCCATCGACGACATGTCGGGCATCGCCCCCGGCGCCTGGCTGGGCAACTACAACGTGTTCCCGGGCAGCGTCGAGAACGCCCGCAGCGAGGACATCCTCAATGCGGTCGAAGCCGCCGTGAACGACGGGATGGACGTTCTCAACCTGTCGCTCGGCGGCGCCTATCACGGCAACAACGACCTGCTCGCGAAGGGTCTCGACACCGCGGTCGCCGCGGGCGTCGTCGTCGTCGCGTCGGCGGGCAACGAGGGCCCCGGCGGGTTCACGATCGGATCGCCCGGCCGGGCCCGCAACATCATCACCGTCGGCGCCAGCACGAACGACCACTTCGTCGGACAGCCGATCACGTTCGCCGGGATCACGGTCGGCGGCGCAGTCGGCGACTTCGACGCCCTGCCGGCGGGCACGTTCAACCTGTTCGACACCGGCGGCAACGGCTGCGCCTCGGTCGCGGCCGGCGCCAGCGGCAAGCTCGCGCTGATCAATCGCGGCACCTGCACATTCAGCCAGAAGGTGGCGAATGCCAAGGCGGCCGGCGCGGTCGGCGTGATCGTCGTCAACAACGTCGCCGGTGATCCGATCGCGATGGCCAGGACCGTCGGCTTCGACGACGACATCCCGGCCGCGATGATCTCGAAGGGCGACGGCGCTGCGCTCCGGACCGCCGGCGCGACCTCGGTGACCGTCGCGGCGACGTTCTCGGAGTTCATCACGCCCAACGGCGACATCCTGGCCGGCTTCAGCAGCCAGGGTCCGACAAACGTCGACTTCGCGATCAAGCCGGACCTGACCTCGGTCGGCGTCAACGTCCTGAGCTCCGTGGCCTGCACGAACGGTGCGAGCTGCGGCGGCGAGGGCGACTGGGCGTTCTTCAGCGGGACGTCGATGTCCGCGCCGCACGTTGCGGGCTCGGCTGCCGTCCTCCGTCAGCTCCACCCGACCTGGACCCCGGCCCAGATCAAGTCGGCGCTCGTGAACACGTCGGACCTGGTGGTCAGGAACGCGTTCGACGCGTCGACGACCGTCGGGCCGCAGGCCCAGGGCGCCGGCCGGGAGGACCTCACCGAGGCCGCCTCGACCGATGCCACCTTCTGGCCGACGAGCGCGAGCTTCGGCCGGATCAGCGCCAGCCGAACGAACCCGACGACGATCGCGGTCCGGGTCACGAACCTGACCGGGGTCGCCCGGACGTTCGCTGTCGCCGAGCTGAAGTTCACCCCGGCCGGCGGCGCCCTCGCGGCGTTCAACGGCGGCTCGATCGGTGGCGATGACAGCCGGATCACGACCCCGATGTCGATCACGGTGCCGGCCAACGGCAGCGCGACGCTGGCGATCACCGTGAACGCCGGCCTGGCGAACGGGACCATTGCCCAGGGCTGGGTTCAGCTCAGCGGCGGTGGCGACGAGTACCAGGTCGCCTACTGGGCCCAGGTCGCTCCCTGACCTCCCGAGCGCAGACGAAACGGCCCCGGCATCGCGCCGGGGCCGTTTCGATTCTCGGCCGGACCCCGGAGGAGACGGGGATCCGGCGATGGGCGGATGCGCGAGTCGGTTGCGCCCGGCGGGTCGCGCTCAGGCGCTCGAGACGAGGACGGGGGTGAACGGGCGCGCGTCGTAGCGGATGCCCGCGGCACGCTCGTGGGAGCGGGACGCGGCCACGGCGAGCGCGACGCGGTATGCGGCATCGGTCTCCGGGAGCGGCGTGACCGCGAGCTCGGAACGGAGGATGACGCACAGGCGGCGATATTGGCGGACGACCTGCGACCGGGATCCCGATCGGCCGTAGGCGGCGATCAGGACGGCGTGGGCTTCCTCGCGCAGCGGGTCGCGGACCAGGAGATCGGTCGCGGCGCGGCGCGCCCCGAGGGTGTCGCCGCGGTCGAGCCGGTGCTGGGCGACCGTCGCGAGCAGGTCCTCGTAGAGATCCGAGAGCCGCTCGCGATCCGCGGCGAAGCATTCGTGACCGAGCCCCTCGAGGAGGTCGCCCGCGTACATCCGGAGGGCGCGCTCGTGGTCCTCCGGGGCATCGCTCGCCGCGAGTCGCTCGAAGCGGTCGACGTCGAGCTCGACGATGGCGTCGCGGTGGAGGCCGATCGTGTCCTGGTCGGATTCGAGCCACGCATCGGAGTCGATCCCGGCCGCGCTGAGGCTCGAGCGGATGAGCCACAGGGCCTGGCGTAGACTGGCCGCCGAGGGAACGCCTGCCTCGGGCCACAGCTCGGCCGCAAGCGTGTCGCGGAGACGCGCCCGCGGGCGCAGCACGAGCAGGGCCATCAGGGCCTGGGCGTGGCGGCCACCGATCCGGACCGGGACGTCATCGGCGAGGACGTCGAGACGGCCGAGCAGTCGGATGGCGAGCGTGCTGCCAGGGCTATGAGTCCCCTCTGCTTCGACGGCTGCGCCCGGCGTTCCCCCCAGAGGCCGGGCGCTGCCGTCGAGCGGACCACCGGACCCCCCAGGACCCGGTTGTCCCTGCTACCCCCGGGACGGGCAACCCCTCGTCCGTCCCCTTCGGTCTGTGTTCCCCCCGGGACACGCCACCGATGAGCAGATGCTCGTCGTCCGCGAGACTCGCCGGTGAGCGCGGCGACGACAGTCGACGTGTCGGCCAGTTGACAGTCAGGGAGTGAACGAATCGCGATTCGGCTCGCGCGGGCGTCGCCGGCACCACGCCGGCGCAGCGCCGGTACACTGACCCGCATCGTGCCGACCGCCGTCCTCGCGTTCGACTTCGACCCGTTGCTGCACCTCGGGGACGGCGCGGTCCGCTGGGAGACGGTGGCGATCGCGGTGGCGATCTTCGTCTCGATCGTGCTTGCCGGCGTCGCCGCCCTGGCATCCGGTCTGCGTGTCGACGACCTCCTCTTCGTCATCCTCGGCATCGTGCCGGGTGCGGTCGTCGGCGGCCGCCTCGGCTACGTCCTGCTCCACCCGGCATTCTTCACCGAGACGCCGGGCCGGATCCTCGATCCGGGCCTGGGCAGCCTCGAGCTGACGGTCGGCGTCGTCGGCGGAGCGCTCACGGGGACGCTGGTCGCGATGCTCCTCGACGGCCGGCCCGGGCCATGGCTGCGGGCCGCGACGCTTCCAACGCTCCTCGTGCTCGCGGCGGGCAAGCTCGCGAACGTGCTCGGCGGGACCGGTCAGGGCGTGCCGACGAGCGGTGATCCGGCGACTGCCTACCTCGGCCCCGGGCCGTGGGGTTCGCTGGGCCCGGCGATCCCCTCGGTCCCGTCGCAGGCCCTCGAGGCGCTGGCGACCACGATCGTCCTGGTCGTGATCCTCCTGCTCTCGCTGGTGCCGTCATTGCGGCGGCCGGACGGCCGGCTGTTCCTGGTGGCCCTCGCCGCCTGGGCGGTCGGCCGCGCGATCGTGGCATCGACCTGGCGCGACCCCGTCGTCGTGGGTCCGTTCCGCGCGGAGCAGGCGATCGACGTCGCGGTCGCCCTCGGCTCGATCGGACTGGTGATCCTGCTCGTCGCAACGCACCGGGCGGGCGCGGACGCGAACGACCGGACGGTCGATCCCGGCCGCCAGGAGACGGGCGACCCGGACGTCGAGCTGCCCTAGCGTCGGTCGAGACCCGGAGCGGTCAGGGCCTGTCGATCCCCGTCCCCGTCAGTCGGCGGCCGCGCGGGGCGAACGCACCTCGTCGTCATCCTGTTCGTCGTTGCCACCCTCGTCGGCCTGGGCGGCGATCCGCGACGAACGAGCGGCCGCCATCGCCATGGACAGGCGATGCTCGGCGCGCTCGACCGCGTCCTCGACCGGTTCGTCGAGGACGGTGGCAGTCGCGACCGCCAGGCGAAGCGGCAGGTCCGCCGCCTCGAGGCGCGGCTCGATCGCGGCCCGGATCCGTCGAAGATAGGCCCGCGCCGCGAGTTCACCGGTCGACGCGAGCACGACCCGGTAGCAACCGCGATCGAGGATCGTCACGACGTCGGATCCGCGCGCGGCGCCGCGGAGCGTGCGCTCGACCATCGCCAGCGCGTCGCCGACGGGTCCGGTCGAGGCACCGGGCTCACCTGGCGCGAGATCCGGCAGGCCGTCGACGGCGACGACCGCAACGGTCGTCGCGCCGGCCGGCGGAGCGGTCGAACCTGCCGCCGCCGCGTCGTCCGGGCCCGGCTCGATTCCGCCGAGGAAGGACTCGATCGATCGGCTGACGCGCTCGTGGTCCTCGTCGAGCGGCGGCAGGGAGAAGCGACGACGGCTCCGGCGCGGTTCGGTCGAACGCCTGTCGGAGGTCGTCGCGGAGGCACGCGGCTCGGCGGAAGCCCGATCACCCTGTGGCTCCTCGCTCGAGGTCTTCGCCTTCCTCGTCGTGGCATGCCGGCGCTTCGGCCGGGCGGCTGGTTTCGGATCGACCGGCGCCGTACCGGGATCGACGCCGGATGGCGCGTCGGGCACGACGGCTGCGGCTGGCGCGGCGGGCTCGACGCTCATCGCCTGGTCCGCAACGTCCGCCGCGGAACGGGATGCCGCGGCGGCAGGAGCGTTCTCTGCGGAACGCGCGCCCGGCGCGGAACGAGGTGCCGCCGCAGGACGGGCATCCGCCGCCGAACGGCCGCCCGCCGCGGAACGCGCGCCCGCCGCGGAGCGCGCGTCGGCGGCGCGACCCGCGGCCACGCCGGGCCGCTGAGCGGGTGGCAATCCACCGCCGCCCGCCGGCCCGCGTGACCCGTCCCGACGATCGGGACCGAACTGGCCGCGCCGCAGCCCACGGATCGCCACGGCGACGAGGAATGCGTTCGCGAGGAGCGTCAGGACGAACAGCGGCAGCAGGGAGTTGGCGGGCAAGGGCGGTCTCTCAGTCAGGACCTGGAGGTCCTCCCGAGTCTAGCCCGGATCGCCGCAATCGACCCTCGCTGGCCCGCCCGGCGCGTCGGGCGGACGCTCAGTCGGGAATGGCCCGGATCTCGATCGCGAGTCCGGGGCTGCCCGGGATCTGCCGGGCCACCGCGATCGCATCGTCCCGGTCCGCGCACTCGACGATGTAGAAGCCGCCGAGCTGCTCCTTCGTCTCGAGGAACGGCCCGTCGGTCGCCGACGGCGCACGGCCACGCACGACGATCCCCTCGCGCGACGGCCCCAGTGGCTCGCCGGTCACCGGCCTGCCGGCCTCCTGCAGCCCGCGCAGAAATGCGCCGTGGGCGACCACGATCGCGTGCCGCTCGGCGTCGCTGAGGGCCAGCTCGGCTGCCTCGTCACCCCAAAGCAGGAACAGGTAGCGCATCGCCACACCTCCGACCATCGACCGGCCGCGGCCGATCCGCGTCGACCGGTCTCAGCGGGACGACGAGCCACCCCGCGCAGGATCGACATTTCCGGCTCACGACCCGATCCCGGCCTCGAGGGGCCGGCGGCGGACGACGAGCAGGGTGAGGTCGTCCGACGGCTCGGCGCGCCCGCGGAACGCCGCGACGTCGCGATCGATCGCCTGGACGATCTCGCCGGCGGAGGCGCCCGCGAGCGCGACCAGGCGCTCCCGGAACCGGTCCTCGCCGTAGAACGAGCCGTCTTCGGATCGGGCCTCGGTCACGCCATCCGTGTGCCCGACGAACGCGTCGCCGGGCTCCAGCGATACCTCGACCGATGTCGCCGCCAGGTCGGCGACCATCCCGATCAGGCGACCCGGGGGCGTGAGGATCTCCAGCCGGCCGTCCGCCCGGAGCACGTGGACGGGATCGTGGCCGGCCCGGGCCAGGATCAGGCGTCCGGTCGCCGGATCGAGAACCGCATGGACCACGGTCACGAAGAGCCCGCTCGCCCGCTCGTCGACGAGGATCCGGTTGACCCGGGCCAGCGTCTCGGCCGGGTCGCCGCTCTGGTCGGCGGCCGCATGGATGAGGCCACGCGCGTCGGCCATGAGGATCGCCGCCGGGATGCCCTTGCCGGTGACGTCGGCCACGACGAGGCCGATGCAGTCGCCCCGGTCGCGCAGCCGGAAGACGTCGTAGAAGTCGCCCCCGACCTCGCGGGCCGGCTCGTACGCGCTCGCGATCTCCCAGCCGTCGATCGTCGGGAAGCGGCGCGGCATCAGCGAGATCTGGATCCGCCGACCGATCGCCAGCTCCTGGTCGAGTGCCTGCCGCTCGACGACCTGGCGCTGGAGCCCCGTTCGCTCGATCGCGACGGCGGCTTGGCCGGCAACCGAGGCGAGGAGCTGGCGATCGCCCGCGGTGAACGGCGCGGACCCGCTCGGCCGGCCGAGAACGATCGTGCCGTGGTGACCGCGCGCCGTTCGCAGGAACGCCCCCAGGATCGTCCCGAACCGCTCGTCGCTCGGGGTCTCCACCTCGGCGCACGAGCCGATCGACGGGTCCTCGCCGCGAAGGCGGGCGATCAACGAGCCGGCATCCGCGTGGAGCCGGGCGACGTCGTCGGCGGACCCGCTCGTGGCGACGACGGCGTCGTCGGGGCCGAGCACCAGCCCGACGGACGGACCGAGCGGGCGGGAAACGGTCGAGAGGACGCAGCCGGCGATGTCGGCCGGATCGACCGCCGACGCGAGGGTGTCCGAGAGCCTGGACAGGAGCGCGAGCTCGCGCAGGTCGTCGATCGCGGCGGCTGTGACGGCTCGGCGGGCGCGAACCTCGGTTGCCGCGAGCTCGATCGCCCGGCCGAGCAGGTCACCGACCGCCCGCGCGGTCCTCTCGTCGCCTGCCCGGATCTCGAGCGTTCCGATCGGAGCCCCATCGACGGCGACCGGCCGCCTGACGTTCACCGAGGCGGTCCTCGTCGGTGGTGGATGGATCGCCGCGATCTCGGTCCCGTCCGGATCGAGCAGTCGCGCGCCCAGCTCGGGCGAGACCGCGACGGCGGCCGCGAGCAGCCCGTCGAGACTCGCCCGGTCGATCAGCCGACCGAGCTTCGGCGCCGGCATCGGGGTCGATCGGCGCCGATCGGGAGCCGGTCAGGCGGTCGCGACGGCCGCAACCGCCGACGCGCGATCGGCGTGGACCGGGAAGAGGCCGAGCATGCCGCTCCGATCGAGGACCCGCTCGATCGAGGGTGGCGGGCCGGCCAGGACGACGCCCGGCTCGCCATCGGCCGCGGCCGCGGTGCCCAGGTCGTGGATCGACTGCCAGCCGTCCTCGGGCGAGGTCGGCTCCTGGCCGCGCATCAGGAGAGCGATCGAGTGGAGGGCGACGAGCCCCGAGCTGCCCATATAGGTCAGGCCCGACAGGTCGATCACGACCCGCCGGGCGCCCCCGTCGCGGGCGGCCCGGCCGGCATCGATGACCTGCTCGAAGTTCGACCCGTCGAGCTCGCCCGTCAGGCCGATCACCGCGACGTCAGGGCTCGGACGCTCGGTCGTGATGTCCATCGGTTGCCTCTCCCGTGCTCGGTCCCGTGCTCGGCCGCCGCCGCTTGCGGACCGTGACCTCGTTGCCGCCTGTGGGCAGGATACGGTGGTCGAACCCGTCCGTCAGCGTCCGGGCGAGGTGCACGCCCATGCCGCCGAGCCGGCGCTCGCCGAGCGGCAGGTCGAGCGGCGGCTCGGGAACGGAGCGCGGATCGAACGGCGGCGCATCGTCGCGGATCCGGAAGCCGATCTCGTCGGGGGTCTCGAGGAACGCGATCTCGATCGAGCCGGGCCGGCCCGCGTAGCCGTGGCCGACGACGTTGCAGACGAGCTCGTCGACGGCCTGGACGAGATCGGTCGTGGTCGTGTCGTCGCCACCCGCCGCCGCGACCTGGGCCCGGACGAACGCCCGGACGCCGGCCAGCTGGTCGACCCCGGCCGTGATCGTGATGGTCGGAAGGGCCTCCGCGGCGTGGAGCTCCGCCATCGTTTCCGTCGCGCTCAGCTGATCCGGGCGTGGTCGGCCGGGGCCCGCTTGAGAAACCGGCCGTGGCCCTTCTTCCCGGTGAACGCGCCGTCGCGGACGATCACGGACCCGCGGCTCAGGACGATGTCCGAGCGGCCGCGGACCGAGCGACCCTCGTAGCACGAGTAGTCGACGTCCATGTGGTGGGTCTTCGCGCTGATCGTCCGTGTCGCGGTCGGGTCGTAGACGACGAGATCGGCATCCGAGCCGACGGCGATCGTGCCCTTCTGCGGGAACATCCCGAACAGCTTCGCCGGCGCAGTGGAGATGATCTCGACCCAGCGCTCCTTCGTGATCCGGCCGTCGGCGACGCCCCCGTCGTGGAGCAGGTCGACCCGGTCCTCGACGCCGGGCAAGCCGTTCGGGACCTTCCGGAAGTCGCCCTTGCCGAGATCCTTCTGGCCTTCGAAGTCGAACGGGCAGTGGTCTGTCGACACGAGCTGGAGATCGTCCTTGATCAGGCCCGTCCACAGCTCGGCCTGGTGGTCGGCCGGGCGGAGCGGCGGGGAACACACGAACTTGGCACCGTTGAACCCGCCCTTCATGTCGTCGAGCGAGAGGAACAGGTACTGCGGGCACGTCTCGGCAAAGGCCTTGGTCCCACGATCCCGAGCGCCGCGGACCGCGTCGAGCGCCTCGCGTGCCGACAGGTGGACGATGTAGACCGGCACGCCTGCCGCCTCGGCCAGGCGGATCACCCGGTTCGTCGCCTCGCCCTCGAAGATCGGGTAGCGGGCGACACCGTGGTAGTAGGGGTCGGTGTGGCCCGCGGCGACCTCGTCGGCGGCGACGACGTCGATGGCCATCCCGTTCTCGGCGTGCATCATGATCAGCCCGCCGTTCTTCGCGGTTCGCTGCATCGCCCGGAAGATCGCTCCGTCGTCGCTGTAGAAGACCCCGGGATAGGCGGTGAAAAGCTTGAAGTCCGGGATCCCCTCGTCGACGAGGGTGTCCATCTCGGCGAGCGTGTCGTCGTTGACGTCGCTCATGATCATGTGGAAGCCGTAGTCGGCGACGGCGTTGCCCTCGGCCTTGGCGTGCCATGTGTCGAGGCCGTCGCGCAGGCTCTTGCCGCGGCTCTGAACGGCGAAGTCGACGATCGTCGTCGTGCCCCCGAAGGCCGCCGCGCGGGTGCCCGTCTCGAACGTGTCCTTCGCGAACGTCCCGCCGAACGGCAGCTCCATGTGGGTGTGGACGTCGATCGCGCCGGGGATCAGCCAGCGGCCCGCGGCATCGATCGTCTCGTCCGCGGTGACCCCGCTGGCGGCGAGGTCGGACCCGATCCGGGCGACGGTCTCGCCGTCGATGAGGATGTCGGCTGCGGTCGACCCGTCGGCGGTGACGATCGTCCCGTTGGTGATCAGCGTGCGCATCGATCCTCCTCCAGGCCCGGGGCCGCCCGGATCGGCGAGCGGGGCAGGGGAGGAGGATAACGAAGCGGCGGGCGGCCGCGTTGCTCCGCCCGCGTTGGGCGGCCGACGCCGGCACGCGGCGCGGTCAGATCGCCGGGCGGCAGGCGATCACCGGCGTCGGGTTCGGCCGGCCGGCAGGTCAGGGTCTGCGACGTCGGCGAAGGACGGGCAGGACGGCGAGCAGTCCGAGAGCGGTCGTGGCCAGGATGGCGGCCAGCCCGCCGTCCGAGGGCTGCGCCGCGGTCGACAACGGATCGGTCGAGGTCGGCGGGATCGTGATCTGCGGGTTGCCGCCCGGGATGCCCGGAGCGCCACCGCCGGTGCCGGGCGTCCGACCCGGTGCGCCCGGAGGCGAGGTCGGGCGCGGCGTGGGCGCGAGGGCGAAGGGCGGAAGCTCGCCGACGATCGCGCTCGGCGAGATCGAGCGATCCTGGTTCTTGTTGCCGGAGCCATCGAGCTGAAGGGTGCGCATGTGCCACGGCGAGCCGGAGACCATTGCCGCGCCGTCGCTCGGGCCGCCGTTGAGTCGGTTCCAGTAGGCCGACTGGCCGAGATGCCCGCCCCACGCGAGGAGGACGGCGCTGCCCGCGGCCTTGAACCGGACCACCATGTCGCCGCTGCTGTTGCCGCTGACCGGCCCGCTGTGGGTCGGAGCGGCAATCGACAGGAGCGTCCCGCCCCAGATCGTCAGCCGGCGCGGCGCGCCGGAGTAGACCTGGGCGCCGTGGATCGACAGGCCGTCCATCACGTACGGATCGTTCGGGAACGCCATCGACGACGAGGCCGGCAGGGTCGGGCACATCGATGAGATCCCGCCGCCGGACGTGGCGCACGACTTGCCCATCGCGTTGGTGACGTTCCAGGTCGCGAGAAAGTCGTACGCCTTGTGGCCGCCGGCCGTGACGTCGTAGTTGATGTGGATGGTGTGCGTGCCGGTCGACAGGCCTTCCATCGCCAATCGGAACGGGACGATCCCGCCTTCCGGATAGCGCGAGTTGTTGCCGTTGAGATTGCCGTTCTGCCACGCCAGGTCGGTGCTCGCCCACTGGTCGAGGTTGACGGTGGTCGCGGCGACAGCGGTCCCGACGCCGACCGATCCGAGGAGGCCGATCAGGCCGATGCCGGCCGCGACGCGCAGGATGCGATCGCGCGGGCGCCCGCCTCGGTGAAACGATGACACGCGGCCCTCGGCCCTGATCGATCGCACGTGGTCCCTCCGGTGACGCTGCGCTCTCGGCGGCAGTGTCAGATCGGCAGGGGTCCCGTTGTCGAGAGAGACGGCTGGGCTATCGACCTGCCCGGACCGCACCCGACCGGTCCACAGGATCACGCCCCGGTGCGATCACGGTGCGGCGCGACACCGAATGGCCATCGCGGGCCGAAGGACGGTCCGCGCGCTCGTGATTGCGTGTGGTGCGATGCGCGCCCCGGAACGCGTCAGCCCGGGGCGCCACTGAACGAGATCAGTCGCGGCTGACCTGGCGGACGCGGGCGAGGGCGAGGATGGCCGCGGACCCGAGCAGACCGAGGAGGGCGGCGGCCATGACCGGCCGGCCTTCGCCGCGGATGACGAAGTCCGCATCGAACGACGGCACGTGGGTCGCGACGAACACGAGGGCGGCCAGGACGAGGAACCAGACCGCCCAGCGGATGACGCGTCGCTTGGTCCGGAGGCGTTGCACGCCGGCTCCGTCCATGTCCCAGTACGGATCGTGGCGGCGCGAGGCGATGGACAGGCGAGTCACGGGACAGATCCTCCGGTTGATCCTTGGGGTAGGTCGATCGTGACCGACCGGACGCGCGGCCGCCAGTCCCCCGATCCGGCCAGGGACCCTCCTCCAACTGCACCAGATCGAACCACGGGCACGAGGCGGCGGTGCGACCGCGCACCGGACCGGCGCGGTCAGGAGATGGCGGCCGTTCGCCCCTGGATCGCGGGGATGATCTCGCGCCCGTAGACCTCGAGGACCGACTCCTCGTCGCCGTTCATCAGGTAGATGTTGAACTGGTCGACGCCGGCATCGGCGAGGCGCTCGAGCTTGGCGACGTGATCCTCGACCGAGCCGAGCACGCAGAAGCGGTCCGTCACCTCGTCGCCGACGAAGCCCGCATTCGACGACCCGACCTCGGCGTGGTGGAGGTAGTCGTAGCCCTCGCGATCGCGGATGTAGCCCGTCAGCGTCTCCGGCAGCTGCTCGCGGGGGTATTTGTTCACGAGGTCGACGATGTGGTTGCTCACGAGCGCCGGGAACCAGCGCGTCCGATCTCGACAGAGCGCGAGGTCGCCGACATGGGCCGGGGCCGCGGCCTGGACCTTGACCGACCCGGCCGGTCGGCCGGCGGCGGTCTCGGCGTCACGGATCTGGCCGACGAACCAGGCGATCAGGTCCGGGTCGGCCAGCTGGAGGATCACCCCGTCGGCGACCCGACCGGTCATCGCGAGGGCCATCGGCCCGTAGCCGGCGACCCAGACCGGGAGGTCCCAGCCCGTCGTCCACGGAAAGTGGAGGTCGGTGCCCTCGTACGCGATCGTCTCGCCGGCGACGAGCGCCCGGATCACCCGGATCGCCTCCTCGAGCGACGCCATCGTCGTCGGCGGCTTGCCGAGGACTCGACGCGCCGAGTCGCCCCGCCCGATGCCGAGGTCCATCCGCCCGCCGCTCAGCTCGTCGAGCGTCGCGAGCACCGAGGCGGTCACGCTGGGCTCGCGCGTGCCGGGGTTGGTCACGCAGGTCCCGAGGCGCATCCGCTCGGTGGCCTGGGCCATCAGCGTCAGGAGCGGGTAGGGGTCGCGCCACAGGACGTGGGAATCGAAGAGCCATCCGGCGCCGAACCCGGCGGCCTCCGCCTGTCGCGTGAGCGCGACCGTCCGCTCGAGCGTGTTCTCCGGCTTCAGCGTGAATCCGAACTGCATCCGATGATCCTCCGTGAACAGCGGAGGGTACACCGCGCGATCGGTCGATCAGGGAACTGCCGCGCACGGATTCCACCACCCGCGCCAGATCGACATCGTGATCAGGCCCGCTTCCAGAAGAGCGGCTGCGTGTCGCGCACGCCGTCGAGGACGCCGGTCCCCGGGAAGACGTCCAGCATCTTCGTGAGGTCGAACGGATCGGCGTAGATCATCTCGTCCTGGGGCTTGGCTTCGATGTCGCCGAGATGGGTGCGCACGAACTCGTTCTCCATGCCCTCGCCGCCGCTGATGACCCCGGCGTTCGTGTTCGTCCGGGAGCGCACGGGGCAGAGGCGAAGCCATGGATGTGAGCGGTGGCGCTGGCGGATTGCGCGGCGGTTCTGCACATGGTCCAGGACGAAGCCGGCGGGCAGCCCAAGTCCGAAAGCGAGATAGGCGAACCGGTAGAGCCGGTAGTCCACGTCGACCCACACCTCGAGCTCGGGGTGCAGCTGACGGGAGGCGACCGCGCCGAGATCGCTCGTCCAGAGCGGCACATCGTCCTCGGACCGAGGGCCGTACGCCCCGCGGACGAGCAGCGCCATCGGCAGCCCCGTCCGGCCGAGGCGTCGACCGACGATCGGGCCGACGAAGTCCTCGATCGCCCGTTCACTCCGCGCCGCTATCGGGATCTGGAGCGACCTCGGCAAGCCGAACTTCGGCGCTGCCGCCTCGCTTCCCAGGATCACCGATGCGTCGCTCGGGGTCGCAGCGCGGCGATAACAATCCCGAGCTGCCAGACGACGAGACCGAGGAGCAACCCGATGACGAGGACGAAGACCCCGAACACCGGTTGCCACTCGGGCGAGCCGAACCGCTCGATCGCCGGTCGGATGAGCGGGCTGGAGGCGACGATCGCGCCAATCGTCGTGACCGCCAGGACGAGCGCCGTTGCCCCGATCTGGACGCGGACCGAGCGGCGGCTGCCCCCGACGTGCGTCGACTCCTCCTGAAACCGCCGCTGGAGCTCGGACGTGAAGAGGGTCACGAGCGCGAGAAGGAGGCCCATGAGGCTGGCGATGTCGGAGATCTGCTTGACGACCTGATCGGTGGTCATCGTGCTCAGCGATCCCTTGGCGCGGGTATCTTCAGGATCGCGAGCGCATCGCGGCCCGGGTCGTCGATTCGGGGCACGACGATCCGCCGACCCGGCGCGACCGTGAGCTGGCGGCCGAGACCCTGACGGCGCAGCTCGGCGAGAGCCGTCTCGAAGCCGGACGCCTCGTCGAACGTCAGCGTCCAGGACAGGCCGTCCCGATCCGTCCCGGTCGCCAGGACACTGACCCCGGTCCGCATCGACGTCAGCAGGGATTCCTCCAGTACCTCGGAATAGGTGGCCGCAGCCGATCGAAGGATGGCGCGGGCCTGGCTCATCTGAACCCGGAACAGGACCGCAACCTCGGGCTCGGTCAGGAATCGGCCCAGCTGGGTGCACACGAAGCGGAGCACCTCCGCCCGATGGGCGACGATCGTTGACGCGATCGGCGTCGATCCCGACATGACCTCGAGGACGTGAGCCTTCGCTCCGGCCGTAGCGGCGTCCACAAAACGCGCCGCGGCCGCTCGATCGAGGCCGGTCCGGGCGACGACGCGCTCGATCACGCGATTCGTCAATTCGAGTTCCGAGGTCATCGATGGAGGCTATCGAGCCGGTGTCTCCGTGCCGTCTTCGCCCGACACGGTCACCCCGATCGCGACCCGGTCCGCCCCATCGGCCCTATGGCCTGACGAGGTCCTCGTACGCGTCGGGCCGCCGGTCACGATAGAACTGCCACGTCTGGCGGACCTCGGTGATCTTGTCGAGATCCATATCCCGGACGATCAGCTCCTCGTCGTGCGCCGACCCGAGGTCCCCGATGAACTGGCCGCGCGGATCGACGAAGTAGCTCTGGCCGTAGAAGTCGTCGTCGCCGATGTCCTTCTCGATCCCGACCCGGTTGATCGTCCCGACGAAGTAGCCGTTCGCGACCGCGTGCGAGACCTGCTCGATGCGCCAGAGGTACTCCGACAGCCCGCGCGAGGTCGCGCTCGGGATGAACACCATCTCGGCCCCGTTGAGGCCGAGCGCTCGGGCGCCCTCGGGAAAGTGCCGGTCGTAGCAGATGTAGACGCCGACCTTGCCGACCGCCGTCTCGAACACCGGATAGCCCATGTTCCCGGGCCGGAAGTAGAACTTCTCCCAGAAGCCCTTGACGTGCGGGATGTGGGTCTTGCGGTACTTGCCGAGGTACGACCCGTCGGCGTCGATCACGGCGGCGGTGTTGTAGTAGATGCCCGACGCCTGGGCATCCTCCTCGTACATCGGCACGACGAGGACCATCCCGGTCTGCTTCGCGAGATCCTGCATTCGTTTCGTCGTCGGGCCGTCCGGGATCAGCTCCGTGTAGCTGTAGTACTGGGCATCCTGGACCTGGCAGAAGTAGGGGCCGTAGAACAGCTCCTGGAAGAGCATGACCTGGGCGCCCTGCTTGCTCGCGTCGTGGGCGGCCTGCTCGTGCTTCTGGATCATCGATTCCTTGTCGCCGGTCCAGCTGGCCTGGAGGAGCGCTCCTCGGACGATGCGCGGCATGTCGGACCCTCACCTGATCGTGACGATGCAGTCGGAAGAAGGGAGCGTACAACGACCGACCGAGCGCCGAACGATGCCCGCTCGTGGATGGGGGCTCTTACCTGCGGCTTACGCCGAGCGGTCGCCGCGGAGGGGACACCCCGCCGGATCGCGATTAGGGTCGGCAGGATCAGCCCGATCGGACGGGCCAACCCAAGCCGGGAGACCATCGATGACGAAGCCAGCCACGTACGGTCACGATCCCTCGAGCCCGAGGCCCACCGTCAGGCGCGGGCCGCTCGGCCTCGCCGCGTTCGTTCTCGCCTTGAGCGCCCTGTCGATCGGTCTCATCCTGCCGTCGAGCGCGCTCGCGGCGACGAGCACTGTCCCAGCCACCGACGGCACGACCGCCACGGCGTGCACCGGCGGACCGTGGCCCTTCGCGGTCCAGGGCATGCCGGCGCTCCACGCGGGCTCGCCGGCCGGCGACTACCTGTGGCACGACGCGACCGGCTGGCATCTCCGGGTGACTCACGTCGGCACGTACGGCGTCACGTTCAGCGGCACGATCCGGGCGAACAAGCCCCTGCACGTCAAGGGCGCCGCGCTCGAGCCGGGAGACTCGTTCATCGTCAGCGCCGACAGACTGAGCGTCACGTATCGGTTCAGGAACTACGGGCGACTCGACGGCCTCGACTTCACCACCGAATGCGCGACGCGTCTCGGCGTCGGCGGCCGGATGAACGGCGCGCTCCTGCCGGTTCGGCGGATCTGGATCGGCCATGCCGGTCGTCATCCGCTCCAGAACCCGTTCGTGATCTACCGCCGCGC
>DATNBW010000082.1:0-2871 GCA_035607275.1 Verrucomicrobiia bacterium
GAGCTGCCAGCGTCGCAACGGCGTCGCCTGCAGCCGCTTGAGGATCAGCTTCTGGCGATCCGCGACGAGCGGGACCGCCGAGAACACGCCGAGCTGCATCAGCGACATCCCGAGGATCGAGGGGACGAGGTACGAGATGAACGTCAGGTCGGCCGTCTGGATCGGCGCGAAGGTCGGCTCGACAGCCGGCGGCTGGCCGGTCGCCGCCTGGTTGACGGCCGACAGGACGAAGCCGACCAGCTGGCGGGTCGCGCCGTCGGCCGAGCTCTGGCTGGGATCCGTGTAGACGGTCACGGTGGCCGGTCCCGCCTTCGCCGCGACCGTGTCGGCATAGCCCTTCGGGACGACGATCACCGCGGCGACCTCGCCCTTCTTCATCATCGCGACGAGGTCCGCCTCGGAGCCGTCGACGAGCTTCACGCCGTCGATCGCCTTGAAGGCCGACGCGAGTTGGGCCGAGGCGGGCGTGGCATCGAGATCGGCGAAGCCGATCGAGCGCTGGTTGTTGCCGCCCGAGAAGATCGAGCCGAACAGGATCACGAAGATCAGCGGGAACGCGAGCGTCCAGAAGAGTGCCGCCCGGTCGCGGGTGAAGCTCTTGATGTTCGCCACCGTCAGCAGGAGCAACGCGTTCAACGATCCGTCCCCTAGTCCCGCAGTGCCCGGCCGGTCAGGTCGAGGAACACGTCCTCGAGCGTCGCCCGCCGGACGCCGAGGTTGGCCGGCTCCACGCCGAGGGCCTCGCTCGCGTCGAGGACGGCCCCGATCGTCGCGGGCACATCGCGCGTGTAGAGCAGGACCTCGCCGTTCTCGTGCTTGACCGAGGACACCCCGGCCATCGCGGCCAGCCGCTCGTCCGCCAGCCCGTCGATCCGATCGAACCGGACGGCCCGCTCCTTGAACCGCCGGCTGATCAGCTCGTTGACCGTGCCCTCCTCGAGGATGTGGCCGTGGTCCATGATCGCAAGCCGATCGCAGAGGATCTCGGCCTCCTCCATGTAGTGCGTCGTCAGCAGGACCGTCCGGCCCTGGGCCCGCAGGCCGAGGACCACGTCCCACAGGGCCCGCCGTGCCGCCGGGTCCATTCCGGTCGTCGGCTCGTCGAGGAAGACGAGCTCGGGGTCATTGACGAGGGCGAGCGCGACCGACAGGCGCTGGCGCTGGCCGCCCGACAGGTCCTGGGTGCGCGTCGTCCGCTTCTCGTCGAGGTCCATCAGGCTGACGAGCTCGCCCGTCGCGCGACCCCGCGGATAGAAGCTCCGGAAGAGATCGAGGACCTCGACGACCGTGAGCTTCGGGTAGAGCGCGGCGGTCTGGAGCGACACCCCGATCCGCGGCTTGAGATCGTCCGGATGGTGAACGGCGTCGACGCCGAGCACGCGGACCTCGCCCGAATCGGGCGTCCGCAGCCCCTCGAGGATCTCGACCGTCGTGGACTTGCCGGCACCGTTCGGGCCGAGGAGGCCGAAGACGGTTCCCGCCGGAACCTCGAAGCTCACCCCGTCGACGGCGCGCGTCTCGCCGTAGCGCTTGTGCAGGCCGGTGACGCGGATGACGGGGTCCGCGGCGGTCGATGTCGTCGTCACGTGTCGGATGGTGCCATCCCGCCGTCGGAGCCGCTGGCCCCGTCCTCGGACGGGCGATCGTCGTCGTCGTCGACGTCGACCGGCTCCAGCTCCGGGAGATCGATCTCGGCAAGGGGATCCGGCTCGGCGTCGAGCGGGTCGAGCAGGGCCGTCGGGTCGTCCCGGCCGATCGTCTCCGGAGCCGGAGCCCCGAGCGCCAGGTATGCCTCGATCGCGTAGGACAGGCCGATGTCGCGGCCCTCCTGCTCCGACAGGATCCACTTCTCCTCGAGGACGTCGCAATACGCCTGGACGAGGTCGCGGCTCGGCCCGACCGAAGCGCCGATGCGGGCCAGGGTCGGCCGATACACGTCGTGCACCCAGCGCTCGGCGACCTCCTCCGCGGGGATTGCCCGGCTCCCGCTCCACTCCAGCCAGGTGCCGTACTCGTTGAGGTCGTTGAGGAGCAGCTGGGCCTGGCCCTCGAGGGCCCGGACCCGCGTCCGTCGCTCGAGCTCTCGGGCGTGGTAGCGGCGGGTCGTCACGCTCATCCGGAGGCGCACCCGGCCGTCGGTCGCGTTCGGGTCGAGGTCGAGGTCGACGGAGTAGCCGAGGTCGTTCAGCTTGCGGACCCGGTTCCGGATCGCCTGGCGATCGTCCGGATGGAGAACGGGCTCGTCGTGGATCGTCGACCAGATCTGCTCGTACCGATCGCGGACGTGCTCCGCGGCATGGATCGCATCGTCCTCCTCGTCGGATCGGCCCTGCATCGCCGCGAGGTCGGCCAGCCCGAAGGCGACATTCTCGACGAGGATCTCGAGGTCGTACGCCCGCTGGCCGTCCGACAGCGACGGAAACACCTGGCTCGTCTCGGCATCGACGAGGTAGGCCTGGATCCGGTCGCCGTCCCGCCGGAAGAGGGTGTTGGCGAGGGAGCAGTCGCCCCAGAACACGCCGCTCCGATGGAGGTCGACGAGGAGGAACGCCATCGCGTCGAGGAGCCGGCCGCGGTACGAGCCGGGTCCGGGTGGCAGTCGCATCATCAACCGCCGGTACTGGAGCGAATGGGGCAGGAACTTCGTGACGAGGATCGCGCTGTCGCGTGCCGGCGCCTCGGCCACACCGGCGGCCTCGACCGTCGGCAGGCCGAGGTTCTCGAGGTGGAGCAGGACGGCGTACTCCTGGCGGGCGACCCCGAGCGGCAGCTCCTTGAGGGCATAGAGGATCCCGCTCGAGACGAGAAACCGGACGAGGTGGCGCGACGGGCCGACCGGGACGAAGCGGAACGAGAGCCGGTCCGCGGACC
>DATNBW010000112.1:0-5321 GCA_035607275.1 Verrucomicrobiia bacterium
ACGCGCCGGGCGTCGGCCTCGCCGCGCCGCAGCTCGGCGAGGCGCTCCAGGTCTGCGTGATCGAGGTGGGCGACCGGCTCTACGAGCTGATGAATCCGCGGATCGTGCGAGCAGCCGGCGAGGACCGCGACCTGGAGGGCTGCCTCTCCCTGCCGGGCTACTACGCCTACGTGACCCGGAGCGAGAAGGTCTGGGTCGTCGCCCAGAACCGGAACGGCAAGAAGATCAAGGTCGCCGGATCGGGCCTGCTCGGCCGGGCCCTCCAGCACGAGCTCGATCACCTCGACGGCAAGCTCTTCATCGACTACCTCGAGTCGATGGACGAGCTCATCCCGGTCGGCTCGGACGACGACGAGCCCGGCGATGGGGACGACGAGCACCCGACCCATACCCGGGAGGCCGCAAGGGCCCTCGCGTGATCGACGGGTCGACGACGGACGGCCCGCTGCCGGGGGATCGCGCACCGGGAGCTGCCGAGGCGCCCGCCGATCGGTCGGATTCCGCGGCCTCGGTCCCCGCTGACGCGGTCCGCGTCCGGACGGTGTTCCTCGGCAGCGGGCGGTTCGCCCAGCCCGTCCTCGGCCGGCTCGCGGCCCATCCCGCGATCGAGATGGTGGCCGTCGTCACCGCGCCGCCCCGCCCCGTCGGCCGGCGCCAGATCGAGACGCCGACCCCGGTCGAGATCTCGGCCCGTGAGCTCGGCCTCGACGTCCACACGCCGGCCCGGCTGCGCGATCCGGCGGCCCTCGCCGACATCCTCGGGCTCGAGCCGTCCATGATCGTCCTCGCCGACTACGGTCAGATCGTCCCCGCCGAGCTCCTCGAGCTGGCGCACGGCGCGCTGAACCTCCACCCGTCCCTCCTGCCGCGTCATCGTGGCGCGACCCCGATCCCGGCCGCGATCCTCGCCGGCGACGCGGAGACCGGCGTCAGTCTCATGCGGATGGATGCCGGTCTCGACACGGGGCCGCTGATCGCGGCCGAGCGCGTCTCGCTTGCCGGCGACGAGACGGCGCCGGCACTCGAAGCGCGCCTCGCGATCGTGGCCGCCGGCCTCCTCGCCCGCTCCCTCGAGCCATGGCTGGCCGGCGAGATCGAGCCGGAGCCGCAGGCCAGCGACGGCGTCACCCTCACTCGACCCCTCCGCCGGGCCGACGGACGGCTCGATCCGGATCTGCCGGCGGAGCTGCTCGAACGCCAGGTCCGCGCCCACCTGCCGTGGCCGGGCAGCTTCGTCGAGATCGACGGTGATCGGCTGGTCGTGCTCGACGCGGCCGTGACCGCGTCGGACGCGGACGACGAGCCCGGTCGGTTCGTCCCCGATCGCCAGGGCCTGGCGCTTGCGACGCGGTCGGGTCGCCTCCTGCTCGACGAGGTCCAGCCGGCCGGCGGCCGCCCGATGACCGGAGAGGCGTTCCTGCGTGGCCGGCCGTCGATCCTCGGCTGGGCGATCCGCCGGCCGGCCGAGTCCGCGGGCGACGGCACCGACAACGGCAACGGCACCGACGACGGCAACGGCACCGCCGCAGGCGCCGAGGGACGGCGGGCGAGCTCTGACGCGAACCTGGGCGACCGCTCGATCGAGCCCGCGTAGACTCGATCCGTGCCCATGCTCCCGATCGCGCCCGAACCCACCGCTCCCGCGCGCGACGCGCGCCCGGGCTTGTCGGGCATGGCCGTCGACGAGCTCGCGACTTGGTTCGCGGGGCGGGGCGAGCCCGCGTATCGAGCGCGCCAGGTCGCGGATGCGGTCTGGGGCCGGTCGGCCACGTCGATCGACGAGATCCGCACGCTGCCTTCGGCCCTCCGCGAGGCCGTCGAGACCGCGTTCCGCTTCGACACTGTCGGCGACACCGAGCTCCGCCTGTCGGATGGAGGGCTGACCGAGAAGGGCCTCCACCGGCTGTCGGACGGCACGCTGATCGAGTCCGTGCTGATGCACTATCCGGCCCGGGGCGCCCAGCGCGAGCGCCACACCCTGTGCATCTCCAGCCAGGGCGGCTGTGCCGTCGGATGCCCGTTCTGCGCGACGGGCGAGCTCGGCTTCGGGCGCGACCTCGAGACCGCGGAGATCGTCGACCAGGTCCGCCACGCGGCCCGCCGGCTCCAGGCCGCGGGGCAGCGCCTGACGAACGTCGTGTTCATGGGCATGGGCGAGCCGCTCCTCAATCTCGACCGGGTCCTCGCCGCGGTCGATGCGCTCAACGACCCGCGCCGGTTCGGCCTCGGCGCCCGCCACATCACCGTGTCGACCTCCGGGGTCGTGCCCGGCATCCGGCGGCTGACGGCGCTCGGACCGCAGTTCACCCTGGCGGTCTCGCTCCACGCCGCCCGCGACCCGCTCCGCGACGTGCTCGTCCCGCTCAATCGCCGCTGGCCGGTCGCCGAGGTCGTCGGCGCCGCCCGCGAGCACGCGGCCGCGACCGGCCGCCGGGTGACCTACGAGGCGACGATGATCGACGGGATCAACGACACCGAGACGGACGCCCACGCGATGGCCGAGCTGCTCCGCGGCGACCACGCCCACGTCAACCTGATCCCGATGAACCCGGTCGCCCACACCCCGTGGAGCGCGTCGCCGGATGCGGTGATCGAGCGGTTCGCGGCGATCCTCGCCGACGCCGGCGTCACCGCCACGATCCGGCGCAACCGCGGCCAGGAGATCGGCGCCGCGTGCGGCCAGCTGGCCGCGGAGCGGGCCGGCGAACCGGCGCCGGCCGTCGTCGCGCGGCGCCGGGCGCGGCTCGTCGACGAGAGCGCCCACGCCCTCCGCGGCGAGCGCAGCGACGCGCCGGTCCCCGCCGGCGTCGGAGAGTAGCGATGGCCGGCGGGCGCGCGCGGGTCGCCGTGAGCATCCTCGACGCGGACCACTCGAACATGGCCTACGCGATCCGGCGCGCCCAGCGGGAAGGCGCCGATCGCTTCCACATCGATGTCATGGACGGCCACTTCGTCCCGAACCTGACGTTCGGCCCGAAGATGATCAAGGGCATCCGGCCGCGGACCCAGCTGCCGCTCGACGCCCACCTGATGATCAGCGACCCGCTCCAGTACATGGACGAGTTCCTCGACGCCGGCTGCGATTCCGTGACCTTCCACGTCGAGGTCGATCCGGACCAGATCGAGCCGGCGCTCCGCAAGATCCGGTCGGCCGGCCGGGCACCCGGGCTCGCGGTCAAGCCGAAGACGCCGCTGACCGCGCTCGAGCCGTACCGGGGCCTGTTCGACATCGTGCTCGTCATGACCGTCGAGCCCGGGTTCGGCGGGCAATCGTTCATGAAGGACGTCGCCGCCGAGAAGATCCTGGCCGCCCGCGAGTACCTCGGGCACAAACCGGTCGAGGGCGAGGTCCACGTCGACGGCGGCGTCAACCGCGAGTCGGCCGAGTTCGTCGGCGGTCTCGGGGTCGACATCCTCGTCGTCGGCTCGGTGCTCTGGATCAAGGGCCGGAACATGGGCCGCGAGATCCGCCTCGTCCGGGCCCTCGCCGACGAGGGCTACCAGTACCGGCTCAACGACGGCAAGCCGCCGATCCCGCGCGATGCGATGGTGACGTTCGCCCAGCTCCCGAAGGCGCTCGCCTGGGCGTTCATGGCCGACATCGAGAAGGGCGGCATTCCCGTGATCCCGCTCCGCGGCACCGGTCGGTTCAACCCGGACGGCATGCGCGACTACGACCTCCTGATCCCGGCGTCGGCCGAGGCGTTGGCCGAGCAGCGCCATGCCGCCGATCGCGAGCGCTATCTCGGCGATGCGGAGCGCTGGCGCGAGGCCTACGCCGCGGAGTTCGGGGTCAAACCGCCCGAGACCCTGCCGCCGATGCCGACCGGCTCGCGGGCCGGCCGGCGGACGGCGCCTGCCGATTCGCCGCCGCCGTCGTGAGGGCGTTGCTCCAGCGGACGTCGGGCGCGCGCGTGCGCGTCGGCAACGAGGTCGTCGGCGAGGTCGGGCCGGGCCTGGTCGTGCTCCTCGGGATCGGACCGGACGACGACGAGGCCGTCGCCGACGCGCTCGCCCGGCGCGTGACGGAGCTCCGGATCTTCGACGACGCCGACGGCCGGACGAACCTGTCGCTGACCGACGTCGGGGGCGGCGCGCTCGTCGTGAGCCAGTTCACGCTCTATGCGGACACGCGTCGCGGACGCCGGCCCGGGTTCACCGGCGCGGCGGCGCCCGAGCTCGCGGAACGCCTCTACGTGCGGTTCGCCGACGATCTGCGCGGGCTCGGCGTCGAGGTCGCGACCGGGCGATTCGGGGCGGTGATGGCGGTCGAGCTCGTGAACGACGGGCCGTTCACGATCTGGCTCGACACGGCCGATCGATGACGGCATCGTCCTGACGATTCGGCACGAGAGGGGAGGCGACGAGTGGGACCGCTGTTGCTGACGGGCTTGGTGACGGGCGGAGCAGCGATCGCGATCGGGATGGTCGCGGCGAGCTCGACACGGCCCGTGGGAACGATCCAGCCGATCACGCCGGTCCGTCGGTTGGCCCTGATCCTGACGGCGTTCATCACGGGAACCGGCCTGTGGAGCGTCGTCATCGGCGTGCTGGCCGTCATCCTCGGTGCGATCGACGCACCTGGCACCGCGCCGATCATCGCGCCCGTCATCGCGCTCGCCGGGGCGGTCGTCGCGTTGGCGCTGGTGGCGCGCAATCTCGCCAACGTCGACCCGTGGGTGGCGTCGAGGGCCGGCACGTTCATCCTCGGGCTCGGCGTCCTCGCGGTCGTCGTCGCGATCCTGGCGATCGTGATCCGCGAGCGGGGCCACGTCGTCGAGAGCGGCCCGTTCGCGATCCTCGGGATCGTGATGGCCGGATCGGTGCTCGGGCTGGGCGTGTCGGGCGCCGCCTCGATTCGCGCGGTCGGTGAGCTCGACGGCGCTGCCGCCCTGGCGATGACCTCGAAGGCGATCGCCCGCTGTCTCCCGTTCCAGGCCGTGGCCGTCGGAGCGACCGTCGTCGCGATCGTGCTGCTCATCCGGACCTGAGGGCGGAGGCAGACGAACGCCCGGCACCGGGCCGGGCGTCAGGTCGAGCGAGAAGCTGAATCGGCGCCGGCGGCAACTGAGCCGGCGGCAACTGAGCGGGCGGCTACTTCGCGGCTTTCAGCGATGTCCGCCGGCAGCGGGTGCAGACGAGGGACTTCGTCTCGTTGCCGTTGGCGTCGCGGGTCGTGAACGGCTGGAGGTTGGGCTGGTAGTGGCGGTGGGCTCGGACGCGGTTCATCCCCGACGACTGCGGGTTGAAGCCGCCCATCGAGACCTTGCCGCAGATCGCACAGGAGCGGGCCATGGTGTCCTCGAGATCGGTCGCGTGGT
>DATNBW010000121.1:0-2081 GCA_035607275.1 Verrucomicrobiia bacterium
GACCCCCGTCATATGGTTCGTCTTGCCCGAAGGGGCCAACGCAAACGGACAGGCGAGGCGAGGGGTGACCCGCGCAGCGCCGCCGGTCCGGAGGGACGAGCCGCAAGGCCCGCCCAGCCGCGACCGCCGGTCCGGGAGCTGGCCGGCCGAGATCACATCAAGGCTCGTCGCTCCCACGATCGAACCCGTTTGGCAGTCGGTTCCTTCGGGCGTTTTCGTGCGCCCGGCGCGCCCGGCGCCGCGCAGGGGCGGTGCTCCCGCGGCAGGCCCGGACGACGGCCCCGTCGCACCCAGCGGCGCGGCTCTCCGCCCGGGCCCGCGACCGCAGTCTTCCCCGGGCGCGGCTACACTCCGGCCATGGGCCAGAGGCGGAGTGGATGAGCCCGAGCGCCAGTGACTTCCCGGCGATCGTCGAGGTCGTCGTCGAGATCCCGCGCGGCAGCCGCAACAAGTACGAGTACGACGAGGCGGCTGACGTCTTCCGGCTCGACCGCGTCCTGGCGTCGGCCGTTCACTACAACTTCGACTACGGCTTCATCACCGACACGCGGGCCGGGGACGGCGACCACACGGACGCCCTGCTCCTGATCGACGAGCCGACGTTCCCCGGGTGCCGAGTCTGGGCTCGCCCGATCGGCGGTCTCGAGATGCGCGACGACAAGGGCGAGGACTTCAAGGTGTTGTGCGTCGCGGTCGCCGACCCGCACCAGGCGCACGTCGAGGATCTCGCCCATGTCCGGCCCCACCGGCTGATCGAGATCGAGCACTTCTTCAACACCTACAAGATGCTCGAGGACAAGGAGACCGACGTCGTCGGGTGGCGCGATGCGGCTCGGGCGCGCGCCGTGCTCGTCGAGGATCGGGCCGCCTGGCAGTCCGAGCGGGCGGCGGCGTCCGGCCGCCACGGTTGAGCGACGAACCGCGCCTGTTCGTCGCCGTCCCGCTGAGCGAACCGGCGCGAGCCGCCGTGGCCGACGTCGTCGAGCGCATCCGGGCCGGTGAGCCGGAGGGCCGCGGGGTCCGCTGGGTCCGCCTCGACGGCCTGCACATCACCCTGCGCTTCCTCGGCCCGACCGCCGAGTCGCGGGTGGCGGACGTCGCCGCTGCCGTCGCGGAGGCGGCGACGGGCGTCGAGCCCTTCGCGATCCGGATCGCCGGCGCCGACGCCTTTCCACCGGTCGGACGACCGCGGACGCTGTGGCTCGATCTCGATCGGGGCGTCGACGAGCTGGCGAACCTGGCCGCCCGACTCGACGATGCGCTCGCGGGCGGCGGCTGGGAGCGCGAGCGACGGCCGTTCCGGGCCCACCTGACCCTGGCCCGGGCCGACGGCGTGCGTGCCGGACCGGCGACCGTTGCGGCGCTCCGGGAGGCCGCGGCCGAGCTCGCGATCGAGTCGCCGATCGAGCGGATCGTCCTGTTCGAGAGCATCACCGGATCCGGACGGGCGCGCTACGTGGACCGCGCCGACGCCGCCCTGGGCTGACCTGCCGATCGGCGGTCGGCCGTGCCTCGCCGCACCGTCGAATTTCGGTCCCGGCCGGGGCCGGACGCTCGCCGGTGCTACCATTCGAGCGTCCGAAGGGCGGACTCCGAGCCTGACGCAACCTGGAGCCCATTGCACATCGTGACCACCGCTCAGCGCGCACGCCTGGTCGTCGCCATGGGGCTCCTGAACCTCATTCTCGCGACCGTCGCGCTGACCGCAGGCGTGGTTGCGCCATCGCCCGACCGGGACATCGCGGTCACCGGAGCCTCACCGAGTCCGTCGACCGCGCCGGTCAGCCCGGCGCCGAGCACGGAGCCCAACCCGACGTCGTCGGCGGGCAGCTCGATCGAGCCGACCGCATCGCCCCCGACCGTCGAGCCATCGACCGAGCCGACCCTCGAACCGTCGGTGCCGCCGTCCGCCGAGCCTCCCGCCTCGTCCGTCCCGACGGAGGGCCCGATCGCCGGGCTGCCGAGGCCGACCCCCGGAGCAACCGCGACCGCGCAGCCGCCGATCGTCTCGACGCCGCGTCCGACACCGCGTCCGACGCCGACCCCGGAGCCGGTCGCGGGCAAGGTCCACAAGCCGCGAC
>DATNBW010000126.1:0-2394 GCA_035607275.1 Verrucomicrobiia bacterium
GTCCCGTTCGATCCGCTGGCGATCACGCTCGAGGAGGTCGTCGGAGTGGCCGAGCGGGCCGTCGCGGCGGCCGAAGCGGGCCTGCGCGGTGTCGACCCTGGCGAGGCCACGACCACGATCGAGATCCCGGTCCGCTACGGCGGCGCCGATGGCCCGGACCTCGACGCCGTCGCCGAGCTGCACGGCCTGCGCCCGTCCGATGTCGTCGACGCCCACGCCTCGGCGATCTACCACGTCCTGTTCCTCGGCTTCGCGCCCGGGTTCGCGTACCTCGGCGGGCTGCCCCCGGCCCTCGCGACCCCGCGCCGGGCGAGCCCGCGCGAGCGCGTCCCGGCAGGGAGCGTCGGGATCGCCGGGGAGCAGACCGGCGTCTACCCGCTCGCGATGCCGGGCGGCTGGCAGCTGATCGGACGGACCGACGCCGTCCTGTTCGACCCCGCACGGCCCGATCCCGCGCTCTTCCGGCCGGGCGCGACGGTCCGGTTCGTGCCGCTGACGCCCTCGGATCGATGACGTCGGCCGTGTTCGACGTCATCGAGGGCGGCCTCCTGACGACGGTCCAGGATGCCGGCCGCCCGGACTGGGCCCATGTCGGCGTGCCCGAGTCGGGCGCCGCCGATCCGTGGAGCCTCGCGGTCGCGAACCTCCTCGTCGGCAACGATCCCGGCGCCGCGGCGCTCGAGGTCACGCTGATCGGACCGACGCTGGCCGTCCGCGACGGCACGGCCGTCACGATCGGCCTGGCCGGAGCGGACCTCGGCGCCCGGATCCGCGGCGGTCGTCGCCTCCGGCCGGGACGGAGCCATCACGTGGCCGCCGGCGACATCCTGGAGTTCGCACCGGACGACGGGACCGCCATGGCCGCGGGCATCCGTGCCTACCTGTCGATCCCCGGCGGAATCGACGTCCCGGTCGTGCTCGGCTCGCGGTCGACCTGTCTCGCCGGCGGGTTCGGCGGCCTCGCGGGCCGGGCGCTGCGGTCCGGTGACGAGATTCCCGCCCGGCACCCGCGGGCTGGCGGGCCGGGGACGGGCGGGACCGGCCTCGTTCGACCCGAGCTCGTCTGGCCGGAACCGGACGCCGCCGGCGGCACGGGCGACCCTGACCGACCGACGACCCTGCGCGTCATCGCCGGTCCGGATCCGGGTCTCGATGCCCTCGCCGGCCGGGCCTGGCGCGTCGGCACGGCCGCGGACCGGGTTGGCGTCCGGCTCGACGGCGATGCCCTGCCCGACGGCATCGGCGGGGAGACGACGACGCTCGGCGTCCCGTGGGGCGCGATCCAGGTTCCACCCGACGGGCGCCCGATCCTCCTCGGGGCGGATCACCAGGCCACGGGCGGCTATCGCGTCGTCGGGGTCGTGATCTCGGCCGACCTGCCGGTCCTCGGCCAGCTCCGGCCAGGAGCCGCCGTCCGCCTCGCGGCCACCGATCGGGCGACGGCCCTCCACGCCCTGCGGGATCGCCACGCCGCCCTCGCCGCCGGCGCCGCCGCGCTGCGTGACGCAGCGGGCTGGGGCGCCCTCATCGATTCGGCGGGCTCCTGACCGGGCGTCTGCGATGATCCACCGACCACGACATCCGACCGTCATCGTTGCGGCGAACAATCCTCTGACATGAGCGACACGACCCTGCCCCGACGACGCCCGGCGACGTCCGGGCGTCGCGCCGGCGAGAGCGACCCGCTGGCCCGCCTCCGGCCGCCGCTCGCCGGCGCCCTCGGGGTGCTGGCGGCGATCGGCCTGTCGGAGCTCGTGGCCGGGTTCCTCGGCGCGCCGTCGCTCCTGGCCGCCGTCGGCAGCTTCGTCATCGACAACCAGCCGCCCGGCGCGAAGGATTTCGTCGTCGGCCTGTTCGGGACGAACGACAAGCTCGCCCTCGAGAGCCTGATCGTCATCGTCGCGGCCGCGATCGGCGCGATCCTCGGCATCGTGGCGGTCGCCCGGTCCTACGCCGTCGCGGCAGCCGGGTTCGCGGCCTTCGCGATCGCGGGCTTCGTGGCGACGCTCCGGATGCCGTCCGCGACGCCGACGACCTCGCTCATCGTCGCGGTCGTCGCCGCGATCGCCGGCATCCAGGTGATGTCGTTCCTGCTCCGAACCGCCGGCGCGGGGTTGTCCGAGGCCGGCGGCCCGGTCGACGCGGTCACGCCCGACTGGTCGCGACGCGGATTCCTCATCCAGGCCGGCGCGATCGCCGTGGCCTCGACCGCCGCCGGGCTCGTCGGTCGGCGGCTCCTCGACGGTGGCGTGTCGACCCTGGGCGGGACGCCCGCCACGACCCTGCCGGCCCCGGTCAAGCTCGCGACGATCCCGGCCGGCGCCGAACTCGGGCAGGACGGCGTCACGCCCCTCGTCATGCCCAACGATCGGTTCTACCGGATCGACACCGCCC
>DATNBW010000148.1:0-2179 GCA_035607275.1 Verrucomicrobiia bacterium
GCCGCCGGCGGTGGCCACGGCCACGGCGGCGGAGACATGGACTTCTAGGTCCCCAACCGCGGCTCGCTCGAAGGCCCCTCCCGGCAACGGGAGGGGCCTTCGTCTGTCCACCGACCGCGCTGCCGCGAACTCCCGCCCACATCCGGCGCGCGCACGAGGACGTACCTCACGGGGACCGCTTGCCGCACGAGGATGCGGGTCGGAACGGCGACGACGAGGAGGCGCGAGGACGATGGCAGAGCAAAGCCTGTACGACCGGCTCGGTGGAGTCTTCTCCATCGCGGCCGTGATCGACCACTTCAGCGACGCGGTTGTGGCCAATCACGTCGCGGGCCAGGGATCGCGGAACCCGGCGCTCAGGGAATGGCATACCAGGAGCCTGGCGAGACTGCCGGGCCTGAAGTTCATGCGGACCCTGTGGGTCTGCAGCGTCGCGGGTGGGCCGTACCAGTTCACGGCCACGAAACCGGGTGCGACGCTGCTCGGGCTGGAAGAGGCGCATCGGGACCTGCACATCACGCCGGAGGAATTCGACGCCGTCGCGGCCGAGCTCGGCCGCAGTCTCGACGCCTTCGATGTCCCGGAGCAGGAGAAGGGCGAGGTCCTGGCAGCCTTCGCGGCCCACAAGGGTGAGGTGACCGAGGGCTCGCTGGCCACGGCGAACACCTGAGCGAGCCCACGGTCGGCGCGGGGCCGATGTCCCGGCCCGGATCGAGTCAGGCCCCTCCCGGCGACGGGAGGGGCCTTCATCGCGCCGGGTGCGCCCCGATGTCGGGTGCGCCCGACGTGCTGCCGAGCCGGCTGTTTGACAGGCGCGCGGGCCGCCGGGCACCCTGACGGCCGGTTCCATCCGCGCTCTCCAGGGGGACATTCGTGACCGTGATCCGACGCCGCCCACTCCTGCCGCTCGCCATCATGGCGACCCTCTCGCTCGTCCTCGCCGCCTGCAACTCGACCCCCGACGCACCGGCGCTGACCGATCCAAAGGACATCGTGGCGAAGGGCGTCACGTCGCTCGTGGACGTCAAGTCCTTCGAGATCACGGGCTCGTTCACCGGCAGCGTCAACGCCGCTCAGCTCGGCACGTTCGACCTCTCGACGATCAGGCTGGCCGCGGCGGTCGACATCGCCGCAAAGGCGGCCAGGGTCAGCTTCGATGCGCCGAGCCTGCTCGGATCGAAGCTCGACGCGATCGTCGTCGGCGACACCGCCTACTACAAGGTGGCGGGCGCGCTCGCGACCGCGCTCAGGGGCTCGGCCGACAAGTACACGAAGGTGCCGTTTCCGACCGGATCGGCCAATCCCGCCGCGGCCGCCACGGACATGACCAGGCTCGTCGCCCAGCTCCAGGAGCAGCTCGCCAAGCTGCCGTCGGTCCTGAGCCGGGGCCCCGACGAGAAGTGCGGCGACCTCGACTGCTACCACGTCTCGACGACGTTGACGGGGGCCCAGGCCGGGGCCTTCGGCGCGAGCGCGAACCTCGACGGCGACCTGACGTTCGACCTGTGGACCCGCAAGAGGGACTACCGCCCGGCCAGGATCAGCCTGTCGATCGCCTCGCCGACCCTCGGCACGCTCGGGATGGCCTTCGACATCCGGTACGACGTCTCGGTCGGGGTGAGCGCCCCGCCCGCCGACCAGATCCTGCCGTAGGCCCCCGGCGGGGCCTGCTCCGCCTGATCGAGCCCGTTCCCGCGGCGCGCGATTTCGACCCCGGCCTCGGCCGGTCGGGACGAGCCGTGATGAGGCCCGGACAAGGCCCGCCACCTACAATGGCCGTGTGCCATCCCCGACCCGCCGGCCGCGCGCCGGCCGCGCGACCGACGACGCTCCGAACGCGGAAGGCACGCTGTTCGCCGACGTCGCGGACCAGGCCGCGGCGGCGCTTCCCGAGGAGCCGGACTGGCTTCGCGACGTCCCGATCCCGGGCGACGTCCCGGCGGAGCTGACGGCCGACGAGCGTCGTGCCCGCGAGGACGAGCAGAAGGCCGCCGAGACGGTCCGCGCGAAGGCGCGGGCCGCGGAGATCGTCGGCCGGCTCAATCCCGAGCAGGCCCGCGCCGTCACCACGACCGACGGCCCGCTTCTGATCCTCGCCGGTGCGGGCTCGGGCAAGACCCGCGTCCTCGCCCATCGGATCGCCTATCTCGTCGGCGTGAAGAACGTCCGGCCCTGGTCG
>DATNBW010000159.1:0-7229 GCA_035607275.1 Verrucomicrobiia bacterium
ACGGCCACTGGCGACATGGTGGCGCCCGGCAGAGGGCACACTGCCACGCTGCTGGCCGACGGTCGCGTCCTGGTCGTGGGCGGCGACGGCAACCCGACACTCGCCCAGCTGTACGACCCGGCCAGCGGGACCTGGACGGCCACCGGGAGACCGAAGATCAGATACCACATCGGGCACACTGCGACGCTCTTGCGCGATGGCAGGGTGCTCGTGACAGGCGGCCCGCCGAACGGCCGCGACATCGGCTGGCCCACGTCCGAGTTGTATGACCCACGCAGCGGATCGTGGACCGTCACCGGGAACATGGCCCGGATCCGCCTGGGGCACACTGCGACGCTCTTGTCCGATGGCAAGGTGCTCGTTGCGGGCGGCTATTCCCAGGGCGGCAGCAGCGAGTCAACGGCCTCCGCCGAGGTGTACGACCCGAGCAGCGGGTCCTGGACGGCCGTCAGGAAGATGGCCGCGATCCGCAGCGGTGGCTGGACGGCAACGCTGCTGACCGACGGCAGGGTGCTCGTGGTCGGCGGCTTCCGCAGCGACGGCAACGGCGTGCTGGCTTCGACCGAGTTGTACGACCCTGGCACTGGAACCTGGACCTCCGCCGGGAAGATGGCCACGCCCCGTGCCGGTGAGACGGCCACGTTGCTGCCCGGTGGCCAGGTGCTCGTCGTCGGCGGACTCAACGTGATTGATGGGACGACTCGCCCCCAGTTGTCCGCGGAGCTGTACGACCCGGGCGTTGGAAACTGACCACGGAGGCGGGCGACCATCTGACGCTCGACCAGCTTGTCGAGCGCGCCACGCCCGTCCACGAGAGCTTCGAGTTCTCGGCGCCCTAGCTGTCGCCTTCGCTCCGTTCGGGGCCATCTGACCCCGCCCGCGTCGTCGCGACCCTCGAGCTCGAGTACGGCGGCGAAGTCCCGATGCCGTCAGACACTGAGAGGAACGATCCCAATGGTCCGCGACCGCATTCAACTCGGCGGAGTCCTGTCTCCATGGCGGCGTCTGGTGGTCGCGGCGGTGGCGGCCGCATTCGCGGTGACCGCGTGCGGCGGACCGGCGGCCGCGCCGAGCGCGACCTCCGTCGCCTCTTCGCGTCCGTCAAGCCCGACCACGACCGCCTCGGCCCCGACGACCGCCGACCGTTCCCCGACGGTTCCTCCGGCACCGGTGCCGGGCGGGCTGCTGGCCTACGGCCGGTTCGGTCCCAACGGAACCCACGTCTTCACCGCGCATCCCGATGGCACCGGTGAGCAGGCGCTCCTGCCGTCGATCGCCGAAGGTCCCCGATTCTCGTCTGACGGACGCCGGGTCGCGGTCGCGACCGAGGACGCGCATGGTCTGCTCTACCTCGCATTGGTGAACCCGGATGGGTCGGGCTACGTGCGATTCGCCAGGCCCGACCCGACCCTGTCTCTCGGCTGCGGCGCCTGGTCGCCCGACGCGTCGAGGCTGGCATGCGAGGGTTGGGACGACGGCAACCCAGCTCGCAACGGGGTCTACACCGTGCGGGTATCGGATGGCGGCGGCGTCACCCGGGTGACCACCAGTCCGGGTGGCGGTCACGACGTCGTCGGCGGCTACTCTCCGGATGGCCGCCAGATCGTCTTCGTTCGGGGAATCAACGTGGACGATGAGCGGAACACGCTGATGGTCGTCAACGCCGATGGCAGCGATCCGCGAGTGCTGACGGATCGAACGGTCAACATGGGCAGCCGCTGGTCGCCTGACGGCACGACGATCCTGACCGAGGCGAATGGATCGCTCCTGCTCGTGCCGGCCGCAGGGGGGCAGCCCAGCTCGATCAGGATCGAGGCCGGCTCGGCCGTCAACGCAGCTCGAGGTGCGTGGTCCCCGGACGGAACGTGGATCGTCTTCTCGCGCGTGACGTCGACCGGAGAGGACATCTACGTCATGCGGAAGGACGGGACCAACCTGCACCAGATCACCGACACACCGGGCCAGGACGAGGAATTCGGTGAGTGGAGTGTCCGTGCGCCTGCGCCGTAACAACTGCCGTCGTCCAACGAATGACACGGCCCCGATGAACGTCGTGACAACCTAGGTGTCATCGCCACGCGGGATCGTGGGGTCGACGAGGGCTTGACATCGAACAGGTGTTCGATGCAGGATCACCGTCAGAACAGAACAGACGTTCCAGTCGCCGTTGTGCCCACGACGACGAATGCGTCCCAAGCGATCCCGCGCAAAGGAGCCTGGAATGGCAATGATCAGAGTCGAGCCGGTCGAGGTCCATGTCCGGACCGGCTGGCTGGACGGCAGCCCACGAGAGATCACCTGGGGAGACGAGCGCCTCCCGGTCACCCGCCTCGCCGCGGTTCGCGAAGAGGCCGCCGCGTATCCGGTCATCACCGGGCCGCGGACCATGTTCGAGGTCGAGACCGCCCGCGCCCGGTTCGCCCTCACCTATCAGCATCGCTCCCGGCGGTGGACGATCACGGCCCTCGACGAGGAGCGACGCGCGGCCTGAGGTTCCTGGGGGAACCCAAGGTCGCGCACCCGGAGCGGCGGCCCAGCCGATTCGGGACATGTCGGATGCGGGGGAGCGCGCCGGTACCGTGCTCCCCCGTCACCGACGTTCTTGCGGTGAGGGCTCACCTGCGGGCGGCCCACCGAGGTCCATGGCGGAGCTCCGCCACGCCAGTGGCCCGAGGTGCGGGTGCGCCGGTACCGCGCCCGCCCAAGCCGACCTCCTTGCGGTAATGGTTCACCTGCGGCCGGCCCACCGAGGTCCAGGGCCGAGCTCCGCGAGGCCACTGGCCCGAGGTACCGCGCCGGTACCGTGCTCGCCCCGTCACCGACCTACAATCGGCGGCATGGCAGATGTCGGCCCTGGCTCGTCGTTCCGTGACCTGACGCTCGGAGCGTTTGTCGACAAGCTGGCGTCGGCGGCTCCGGTTCCCGGCGGCGGGAGTGCATCGGCCGTTGCGGCATCGCTGGGTGCGGCGCTCGTCGCGATGGTCTCGTCGTTGTCCGAGGGCCGTCCGAAGTACGCGGCCCACGCAGATCTCCATCACTCCAGCCAGGCCATCGGCCTTCGGCTCGCGGCCCGGTTTCTCAGCCTCGCGGATGAGGATGCCGATGCCTACGCCGATTTCGCGGCCGCGATGAAGCTGCCCAGGGAGACCGACGGCGAGCGCCTTGCCCGGAAGGCCGCTCTGAGTCTGGCCGCGAAGCGCGCGGCCGAGGTGCCGCTCCTGACCGTGGAGGCCTGCCTCGAGCTCGCCGCGACCGCGGAGTCGCTCGTCGGGCGCAGCAACGCCAACGCCTCGAGCGACCTCGACGTCGCGACGCTGCTCGCGGAGGCGGCGGCTCGGGGCGCGGCCGCGAACGTGCTCATCAACCTGCCATCGGTCGACGACGACTCGTTCTCGGGCGAGGCGACGGCGCGCGTGATGGCGCTGCTCACGAGCATCGACGAGATCGTCGCGACGGTTCACGCCGGCGTGCGGAGTGGTGAGAGCCGACCACCCCTGGAGCCGGCACCAGGATGAGGGCCTGATCGGGTGCCCCGCGGAGGCGCCCGACTGCTCCAGGGCGGGCCGATCGCCACCGAGATCCGTCAGGCGGTGAGCGAGGACGTCGCCGCATACGTCGAGCGACACCAGCGGCGTCCGGTCCTCGCCGTGGTGATCTGCGGCCGCGATGCGCCGTCGATGGTCTACCTCGGCCAGATCCTGCGGAGCACCGAGAAGGTCGGCATCGAAGGCCGCCTCGTCGAGGTCGACGGGGAAGCGTCGGAAATGAGCGTCGTCGAGAAGATCCGGGCCCTGAACGACGACCCGGAGGTCAACGGGATCATCGTCCAGATGCCGCTCCCGCCTTCGATCCGGCTGCGGAGCATCGTCGACGCGATCGATCCCGCGAAGGACATCGACGGGATCCACCCGATGAACGCCGGGCTCCTCCGCCTCGGCTACGACGGGTTCCTGCCGGCCACCGCGCACGCCGCCGTCGAGATCCTCCGCCGCTCGGCCATCGAGATCGAAGGCAAGCGCGCGGTCGTCGTCGGGCGATCCGCCGTCGTCGGGATGCCGGCCGCGTTCCTCCTCGTCCGCGAGAACGCGACGGTCACCGTGTGCCACTCCCGGACCCGCGATCTCGCCCGCCACGTCCGGGACGCCGAGATCCTGGTCGTCGCCGCCGGCCATGCGGGCCTGATCCGGGGCGACATGGTCCGGCGTGGGGTCGTCGTCGTCGATGTCGGGATCAACGTCGTCGACGGTGCGATCGTGGGCGACGTCGACTTCGAGTCCGTCCGGCGCCTCGCCTCGGCGATCACGCCGGTCCCCGGAGGCGTCGGTCCATTGACGAATGCGTTGCTGCTCGCGCACCTCGTCCGGGCGGCCCGTGGCCAGGAGGCAGTCGTCGTTTCACCCGTCGAGCCCGCCGACACGCCGCCGCCGGCGCCTGCCACCGTGGTCCGCGATCGCGCCGTCGCCAGCCGAGGAGTTCGATGACCCTGCCGTCCGATCTCGAGATCGCCCGATCCGTCACGCCGCGCCCGATCATGGATGTCGCGCACGATCTGGGCCTCCGCGACGACGAGATCGAGCCCTACGGCCACACGAAGGCGAAGGTGACCCTGGCCGCGATCGAGCGGCTCGAGGCCGAGCGGCCCCGCGGCAAGTACGTCGTCGTGACCGCGATCAGCCCGACGCCGCTCGGAGAGGGCAAGTCGACGACCACCGTCGGGCTGGCCCAGGGGCTCAACAAGATCGGTCGGAAGGCGGCGGTCTGCATCCGCCAGCCGTCGCTCGGGCCGGTCTTCGGGATCAAGGGCGGCGCGGCCGGCGGCGGCTACAGCCAGGTCATCCCGATGGCCGACTTCAACCTCCACCTGACCGGCGACGTCCACGCGATCGGCGCCGCCCACAACCTCGGTGCCGCGTTCCTCGACAACCACCTTCATCACGGCAACGCCCTCGGGATCGATCCGTTCGGCGTCCTCTGGCCGCGGGTCATGGACATCAGCGACCGGGCCGTCCGGCGCGTGATCGTCGGGCTCGGCGGCAGGGAGAACGGCGTGCCCCGCGAGACCGAGTTCGTGATCACGGTCGCGTCGGAGGTCATGGCCGTTCTTGCCCTGGCCCACGACATCCACGACCTGCGCACGCGGCTCGGCCGGATGGTCATGGCGACCCGCAAGGACGGTTCGGCCGTCACGGCCGAGGACCTCAAGGTCGCGGGCTCGATGACCGCGCTCCTGACCGACGCGATCAAGCCCAACCTGCTCCAGACCCTCGAGGGTGGCCCGGCCTTCGTCCATTGCGGGCCGTTCGCCAACATCGCCCACGGCAACAACTCGATCATCGCCGACCGGCTCGCCCTCGCGACGAACGAGATCGTCTGCACCGAGGCCGGCTTCGGTGCCGATATGGGCGCCGAGAAGTTCTTCGACATCAAGTGCCGTGCGTCCGGCCTGAAGCCGGATGCGGCGGTCGTCGTCGCGACCGTCCGCGCACTGAAGATGCACGGCGGCGTCGGCCGGATCGTCGCCGGCAAACCACTCGATCCGGCCCTGCTCGAGGAGAACGTCGACGCCGTCCGGACCGGTGCCGCCAACCTCGCCAAGCAGATCGAGAATGTCACGATCTTCGGAGTGCCGGTCGTCGTTGCGATCAACTCGTTCCCGACGGACACATCGGCCGAGGTCGAGGCGATCCGCCAGGTCGCGCTGGCCGCCGGGGCCCGCGATGCCGTCGTCGCGACCCACTTCATCGAAGGCGGCGACGGCGCGGCTCCGCTCGCCCAGGCGGTCTGGGCAGCGGCGTCCAGCGGCGAGGCCGACTTCAAGCTCCTCTATCCGGACGATGCCCCGCTCGGCGCGAAGATCGAGGCGATCGTCACGAAGATCTACGGCGGGGCCGGCTACGAGCTGGCGCCGGCCGCGAAGAAGGCCCTCAAGCTGTACGAGGACCTCGGGATGGGCCATCTCCCGGTGTGCATGGCCAAGACCCAGTACTCGATCAGCCATGACGCGAACCTGAAGGGCGCCCCGTCCGGCTTCACGGTGCCGATCCGCGACATCCGCCTGTCGGCCGGCGCCGGGTTCATCACCCCGCTCGTCGGCGAGATGCGAACGATGCCCGGGCTGCCGTCGCGGCCGGGTGGCGAGAACATCGACATCGACGCCGAGGGAAACGTCGTCGGGCTGTTCTAGGCCGCTCGTCGGGCCGTTCCAGGCGGCGACGATTGCCGCCGGAACCTAGGTCGCGACCGTTACCGCCAGGCGGATCGTGATCACGAGACAGAGCGCGACGAGGAGTCCGGCCCCGACGCCGAGAGCGAGCGCGCCCCAGGCCCGGACGTCGACCGGCCCGAGCGCGTCGGCACCGCCGTGGGCGTGGTCGTCGTGACCGTGGGTCTCCCCGTGATCGTCGGGGCCATGCGCCTCTTCGGCGATGTCGCCCGGGTGATGGAGGCCCTGGTCGTCGCTGCCGTGCGCGAGCTCGTCCGGGCTCGGCTCGTGGCTCGGGTTCGTCTTGCTCATCGCCGCGATCGCACCTCCGCCGGGCATTCTCGCACGTAGACTCCGCGTCGTGACCACGCCTGCTTCCTCCGCCCCGGTCGATGCCGGGCTCGTGGCCAGCCTCCGGGGACTCGATCGGAACGGCCGGCTCCTGTTCACGACCCGCGTCCTGCGGATGTTCGCCTACGGCTTCCTCGCGGTCGTGCTCGTCCTGTATCTGGCCGGGTTGGGTCTCGACGCCCTGACGATCGGCGCGATCCTGACCCTCACCCTCGTCGGCGACACCGTCGTCTCGCTGTGGCTGACCACGAATGCCGACCGGATCGGTCGACGCCGAGTGCTCGTGGCGGGCTCGCTCCTGATGACGGCGGCCGGGCTCGTGTTCGCGGTGACGAGCTGGGTGCCGCTCCTCATCCTGGCCGCGACGATCGGCGTGATCAGCCCGACCGGTAACGAAGTCGGGCCATTTCTCGCGGTCGAGCAGGCCGCGCTGAGCCAGGCGACCCCGGACGCTCGCCGCACGCCGACGTTTGCCTGGTACAACCTCGCAGGCTACGTCGCGACCGCGGTCGGAGCGCTCGCCGCAGGATTCCTGACCCAGGCGCTGCTCGCGGTCGGGTTGGTCGCGGTCGATGCGTACCGCGTGATCGTCGTCGGCTACGCCGTGGTCGGGTTGCTGATGGCCGCGGTGTTCTGGCGGGTCGGTGCGGCCGTGGAGGTGCCGGCCGCCGAGCTG
>DATNBW010000168.1:0-15262 GCA_035607275.1 Verrucomicrobiia bacterium
ATCCGGCGCGGCGAGCCAGGTTCGGATCTGGCGAGCACGATCAGGGAAGGCGTTGCCGAACGTCGCCGCGTGCGCCTCGATCCGACGTCGCGAAGTCCGGTCGTTCCGAACGACCAGCAGCTTCGCGACCACCGTTGCATCCCAGCCGCGCGCTCGCGCGAGCTCCAGCGCAAGCCGCTCTTTGCGATCGAGCGTTACCAAGGTTGCCTGAACGTCCGGTACGACGGACTTGACCTCGACGACGAGAAGAATCCGCGTGACGGCGTGGAATGCCAGAACATCGATCGATCCGCGCTCGCCCCACACGTTGAACGACACCTCGGTCGCGACGAGCCAGCCGGCAGCGGCGAGCAAGCGCACGACCTGCTCGACCAGCGCCGCGTGGTCGGCATCGAGGAGGCGATCGAGACCCTCGCCGTTCCACGTGAGCCGGCAGATCACCCGGGCGCCAAGCGGCCGCGCGACCTTTTCGAGCGTCTCGACGGTCACGCGGTCGGCATGGCCCTGCTCGATCCGCGCGATCGCGCCGCGCGAGACCCCGGCTTCGTCGGCCAGATCGTCCTGGCGGAGGTGCCGCCGTAGACGCAGCGCCTTGAACCCGCGACCGAACCCAACCGTGTCCATCCGGGCAACGATGGCGATCTTCGCTTCACTGCCGCTTACGTCGGCCGTACCGGTGCCCGATCCGGCAGCCCGGATCGACGGTCAAGCCACGACCGGGGGCAGCAGCACGTCGAACTCGACGCTCGGCTGGAGCAGGACCGAGTGCGGCTCCTGACCCGACGCGACGAGGCCAAGGCGCTCGAACACCTCGTAGCGGGCGCGCTGCGCTGCGCCGATCGTGGGCCGGAGTCGCTCGTGCCAGACCGAGTAGCGACCGAGCCGCCCGTCGGACCGGGCGAAGAACCCATCGAGCGGATGGGTCAGAACGAGCGCGGCGTCGTCGAGGTCGACGAAGCCGTCGAGACGCCTGAGCGGCTCATCCGTCCCGGTCAGGTCGACATCGGCGCCGCCCCAGCCCGGCTCGCAGCGGTGGCGGTAGGTCATGCACCGGCCGCCCGCCCAGGTTGCCTCGATCGAGGTCCGCCCGCGATGCCAGGGCATGCCCCAGACGCGGCGCGGGATGACGGACCAGACGGAGTCGAGGGTCGTCCCGAAGAAGTGAACGGCCCGCCCGCCGGCCGGGCCGCGGACGTACGCCCGGTAATTCGTCTGGAAGAACGAGCGGCGCACGACCGGCGCGAGCGCGAATCGGAAGTCGACGTCGCGGAACGACACGGCCGACACGAACCCGCGTTCACGGCCGTCGTCGAGCGTCCGCACCTCGGGAACGAGCCCGGTCGGGAGGACCGCAGCCAGACGGCCAGGATCGACGTCGAACGTGACGAGCGCGAAGTCGACGAGGATCGTGGTGGCGTCGAGCCAGCGACGGCGCGGGCGTGGCCTTCTCCACGCGGGGTCCGTTGCCGCGGTCGGCACCTACCGACCGACGAAGAGGCTCACTGACGGCGCCACCGCGCCCAGGATCAGGACCACCGCGTAGCCGGCGAGCAGGAGCAGCCCCGCGTAGAGGTGGACCTTGACGTTGACGCCCATCACCGCCATCAGGCCGTACGGGTTGTCGTAGTTCGGCTCGAGGCCGCGCGAGACCTGCCTCGCCAGCGGGATCGTGAGGAGCGCCAGCAGGGCCGGGATCGGCAGCTGGCCCGCGACCACGCCCGCGACGAGGATCGCGTAGGCCGCGATCGCCGCGCCGCGATAGCCGCCGATGACCGCCGCCTTCGAGAACCGGACGGGCAGGGTCCGCTTGCCGACGCGCGCATCTCCGCGGCGATCGGGGATCTCGTTGACGTACAGGATCAGGGCAACGAGGAGGGCGACCGGGAGGGACAGGACGAACGGCTCCCAGGTCAGGGCGCCGCGCGTCTGGACGACGTACCCGCCGAGGAGCATCAGCGGACCGAACCCGATCGCGACCGCGATCTCGCCGAGCCCGCGGTAGACGAACTTCAGCGGCGGCGCCGTATAGCCGATGCTGACGATGAAGCCGACGACGCCGATGACGAGCAAGGCGGTCGAACCGCGCAGGCCGAGCAGGACGAGCCCGATGACCGCGGCGAGGACGTAGAACGTCGTCGCAAGACCGGCCATCTGGCGGAACGACACGAGCCCGTACTGGATGACGCGCGAGCCGCCGCTGAACTGGGTCGGCGTGACGTTCGCCTCGTCGGCGCCCTGGACGCTGTCGAAGACGTCGTTCGCGACGTTCAGCCCGAGCTGGACGAACGCCGCCCCGATGACCGTCAGCACGGCGGTCACCAGGTCGAATGAGCCCTGCCGGGCGGCGATCGCGATGCCGAGCACGACCGGGACGATCGTGGCCGTCAGGAACGGCAGGCGCGTGGTCCGCAGGGCCAGCCAGCCGAACGAGAGCTTCGGCTTGACCGGCGTCCCGCGCTCGACGGTCAGCGCGTCGAAGTACTTCTTCGACTGGCCGATCGAGCGCTCGGAGTACTCGAAGAACGGGACCTCGGCTTCGTCCCAGCCCCAGGCCCGCGCGGCCGCGAACGCGACCCGGTCGCCGGTCTGCGTCGCGCGGCCCCAGACGGTGACGTGGCGACGCTCGTCGTAGCCGTAGCCCGGCTGGGGTCGGATGTGGGAGCCCGTGAGGGAGACGTCGACGCCGGCCGGGACGGTGAGCCCGGCCGGTGCCGTGAACACGGCGCTGCCCGCGGGCGCATCGATGGCGACCGGCAGCGCGACGCTCACCGGGTAGCCGGACGGATCGACCCAGGTCAGGATCGCGAACGGGTAGCTGGCGAGCTTGTCCAGGCCCTGGCGGACGTCGAGCGCCGGGGTGCGCGGCGTCGTGGTTTCGGCGGCGGCGGCGCCCATCACGCGGCCACCTTCCCGGCATCGCTGACGACGGGCGCCGTCGTCGCGTCGCCAGCGGCCCAGTACAGGGCCCGACGCGGCGTGATCTCGATCAACGACCGTTCGAAGAAGAGCGGAAGCGCGACCCGTGCCTTGAGGAAGTACACGATCGAGGGCTCCTTCTTCTCCCAGATCGGGAGCAGGCGTTCCCAGCCGCCGTGGGGATCCTCCTCGATCACCCGCGCGTCGCCCTGGATCGTGGCCCGGTCCGTCCGGCCGCCGACGGCGATCGGGTCGGTGATCGAGAGGCTCACCTTCGGGTTGCCCTTGATGTGCTCGAGCTTGCGCGAGAACAGGGTCGACGAGGTGAGGTAGATCCGCTCGCCATCGAAGAGCGGGATCAGGGGATAGGTGACCGGATGGCCGGCCGCGTCGACGACGGTCAGCTCACCGACGAGAGCTGCGTCGAGCAACTGCTCGACGGGCGCGGGAAGGACGGACATGGCGCTGGCTCCTTGGCCACATTCTTTATGCTACCGGAAGCTAGCATGTTTTCGGCTTGGCCGCAAGCCCGGTTCTCGACACCCCTTGGAGCGCCTCCACGCCGGCGTGTTGCCGCGCGGCGTGCGGGCAGGTGAGAATGAGGCCGCGCGGCCAGCGGTCGCGCGAATGGCATCGCGCCAGCGGCTTCGCAGCGCTCCCGTCACCCGCCGCCGCCGGTTCGAGGGATCCCGTGACGATTGCCAGGTTTCTCCGTGTCGTGACCTTCTCGCCCAGCGGGCTCGAGTCGCCGGTCGACGCCGTCCTGCGCGAGGCGATCATGCCGGGACTCCTCGCTCGCGACGACATCGTCGACGCCTGGATCGGCCGGCAGGGGTCGCCTTCGGAGCGGACGCGCGTGCTGGCGTCGACGTGGACCGCCGATCCCGGCCCGGACCCCTCCGACCTGCGGGCCCTCTCCGACTCCGTCCTCGGGGCCGGCCCGCCGATCGTCGATTCGGTCGACCATCTCGAGCTTGCGGTGCACGCCCGGTTCGAGCGTTCGGAGCCCGCCCGGGTCCTCCGCGTGTTTCGCGGCATCGTCCGGTCCGGTGAGCTCGACGCGTACGTGGCGGAGGCGCGCCGCGGGATGGCCGCCGACGCCGAGGTCAACGACGGGCTGATCGCGTTCGCGCTCGGGACCGAGGGAGCGGACACGTTCCTGACGGTCTCGGCATGGACCGGCTGGTCGGCCATCGAGGCGGCGACCGGCGGCAACACCCGTCAGCCGATCGCGACGCGGAACTCGGCCCGCCTCGCCGGGTTCCGGATCGTCCACTACGAGATCCTGCCGGAGACGCCGACGCGGCGTTGAGTTGGTGACAGCTCCTGACGGAGTCGTCGGGTAGGATCTGCAGCCCATGTCAACCGAGCCCACGCCCGCCGACGCCGCCCTGATCCGTGCCCGCGGGCTGACGAAGCGGTTCGGCGCGTTCACCGCGGTCGACGGCATCGACTTCTCCGTCGCCCAGGGCGAATCGTTCGGCTTCCTCGGCCCCAATGGCGCGGGCAAGACCTCGACGATGCGGATGATCGGCTGCGTGTCGCCGGTCACCGAGGGCGAGCTCGAGGTCCTCGGCCGCGACCCCGGCGTCGATGGCCCGCGGATCCGGAGCCGGATCGGCGTCGTGCCCCAGCAGGACACGCTCGACACCGAGCTGACCGTCCGCGAGAACCTCGTGATCTACGGCCGCTACTTCGGGATGTCGCGAGCCGAGTGCGGCCGGCGCGCCGACGAGCTCCTCGAGTTCATCCAGCTCACCGAGCGGGCCAACGACCCGGTCGAGCCGTTGTCGGGCGGAATGAAGCGGCGGCTGACGATCGCCCGGGCATTGATCAACGAGCCGGACCTGCTCCTCCTCGACGAGCCAACCACCGGGCTCGATCCGCAGGCCCGCCACCTTCTCTGGGATCGCCTGTACCGCCTCAAGCAGCGCGGCGTGACCCTCGTCCTGACGACCCACTACATGGACGAGGCCGAGCAGCTGTGCGACCGACTCGTGGTCATGGACAAGGCGAAGATCGTCGCCGAAGGGTCTCCTCGTGCGCTGATCGAGCGCTACTCGACCAGGGAGGTCACGGAGCTCCGGTTCCCGATCGGCGTCCAGGAGACGCTCGACGGCCAGCTCGAGGGCCTCGCGGAGCGGATCGAGCTGCTGCCCGACCGGGTCCTCCTCTACGCCGACGACGGCGAGGCCGCGGTGGCACTGGCCCACCAGCGCGGCCTGCGACCCGAGACCGTCCTCGTCCGCCGTTCGAGCCTCGAGGATGTCTTCCTGCGGCTGACCGGCCGCTCGCTGATCGAGTAGCTCGATGGCGGTCATGACCCGGGTGGTCGAGCTCCGGGCGATGCAGTACCGGCGGACGTTCCGGGCATCGCTCATCTCGTCGTTCCTGAACCCGGTCCTCTTCCTGCTCGCGATGGGCGTCGGGCTCGGGACGTATGTCGATCGCTCCGGGACGGCGACCCAGGCTTTGGGCGGGCTGACCTACCTCCAGTTCCTGGCGCCCGGGCTGCTCGCCGCGACCGCGATGCAGTCGGCGGCGTTCGAGTCGACCTTCCCGATCATGGCCGGCCTGACATGGCAGCGGGTCTTCCACGCGATGTACGCGACACCGATCTCGCCGCGCGACATCGTCCTCGGCAATCTGACCTGGATCGCGATCCGGCTGACGATGATCTCGACGATCTTCACGATCGTCATGAGCCTGTTCGGCGCGGCGGCGTCGCCGCTGATCATCCTCGGCATCCCGGCGGCGGTCCTGACGGGCATGGCGTTCGCGACGCCGATCGCCGCCTTCTCGGCAACGCAGCGCACGCCGGAGAAGTTCAACGCGGTCTTCCGGTTCGGGATCACGCCGCTCTTCCTGTTCTCCGGGACGTTCTTCCCGATCTCGAACCTGCCGGCGGCGATCCAGCCGATCGCCTGGCTGTCGCCGTTGTGGCACGGCGTGGAGCTGAGCCGGGCGCTGGCGCTCGGGACGATCGGCCAGGCGCCCGAGCTCGCCATCGCCCACGTCGCCGTCCTCGTGACGATCGTCGTCCTCGGCACCGTCTGGGCGTTCCGGACGATCGAACGGCGGCTGGTGCGCGGATGACCGGGTCCACCCTGCCGCTGTCGTCCCTGTTCACGCTCGGCAGCCGCCGGGCGCGCTTCCTCGTCGAGCGCAACATCTACGTCTACCGCCACACCTGGATCGTGATCCTGTCGGGCTTCTTCGAGCCGCTGTTCTATCTCGGCTCGATCGGGTTCGGGCTCGGCGCGCTGGTCGGGACGGTCAACGGGCCGGGCGGGCTGCCGATCTCGTACCAGCTGTTCGTCGCGCCGGCCCTGCTCGCGAGCGCGGCGATGAACGGGGCGATCGCCGAGGGCACGTTCAACTTCTTCTTCAAGCTGCGCTACAACAAGACGTTCGACGCGATCCTCGCGACGCCCCTGTCGGCCGGGGACGTCGCCGTCGGCGAGCTCATCTGGGCGCTGATCCGGGGCGGCATCTACGCGATCGCGTTCCTGCTGGTCATGGCGATCCTCGGTCTGGCGGTGTCGCCGTGGGTCCTCCTCACGGTGCCGGCCGCGCTGCTCATCGGGTTCGCATTCGGCGCGGTCGCGATGGCCGCGACCTCGTTCATGCGCACGTGGCAGGACTTCGACCTCATCAACCTGGCGATCCTGCCGATGTTCCTGTTCTCGGGCACGTTCTACCCGATCGACGCCTACCCGGAGGCGCTGCGCATCTTCGTCCAGCTGACGCCGCTGTACCAGGGCGTCGACCTCCTTCGCTCGCTCGCGGTCGGCCACGTGGACCCGGTGCTCGCCGTCCACGTCGCGTACCTGGCGGTCATGGGGATCGCCGGGCTGTACGTGGTCTCGCGCCGGCTCGACAAGCTGTTGCTCAAGTAGCGGTCGCGGGTGGACCGCCTGGCGGCTCTCGCCGAGCTGACCGCCGAGATCGTCGCGTGCCGGCGCTGTCCCCGGCTCGTCGCGTGGCGCGAGCAGGTCGCCCGGGAGAAGGTCGCCCGGTTCCGCGACGAGACGTACTGGGGCCGGCCCGTGCCCGGGTTCGGCGACCCGGCGGCGCGGATCCTGGTCGTCGGGCTGGCACCGGCCGCGCACGGCGGCAACCGGACTGGCCGGGTGTTCACGGGCGACGCGTCGGGCGACTTCCTGTTCGCCGCGCTGCACGCCGCCGGCCTGGCGAGCCAACCGGTCGGGCGGCACGCCGGCGACGGCCTGGCGCTCCGCGACGCGTACATCGCGGCCGCCGTCCGGTGCGCGCCGCCGGCCAACAAGCCGACGCCCCTCGAACGGGCGACCTGCCAGCCGTTCCTCGTCCGCGAGCTCGGGCTGCTCGGGGACGTCCGGGTGCTGGTCGCGCTGGGCGCAATTGCCTGGGAGTCGTCGTTCCGGACGATCGCGGGGCTGACGGGTGAGGACGCGCGGCCGCGCCCGAGGTTCGGGCACGGGGCGGTGGCGCGCGCCGGCGGGTTCGACATCGTCGGCTCGTACCACCCGAGCCAGCAGAACACGTTCACCGGACGCCTGACGGCCGCGATGCTCGACGAGGTCATCGCGCGGGCGAAGGCACTCGCGGCCGCCTGACCAGCGTCCACCGCCGAGACGGCGGGCGATGCCCCGCGCGCTATGGTTTGGGTCAGGGCCGTCGAACGCGCTTCCGCCCGCGATCCAGCCCCGCAGGGGACCTCGATCATGTCCGCGTCGCGATCCTTGAATCTGCTGATGTTCCTGGTCCTTGCCGTCTCCAGCCTCGGCCTGGGGTCGTGCGGCGGCGCTCCGGTCAGTTGCACGCCTCCGCTGCGCGAGTACAAGGGCACATGCCTGGACGCCGTCATCGTGAACTTCGCCGGCTGCACCGCGACGCGCGGCAACGACTTGTCCACCGAGGAGAAGCAGAAGTTCGGCGCGACGGTCGACGTCGGCATCAGGAGTGTCGGCGGCGTGGTGGAGCTCAGCAAGAAGATCGTCGCGACGGAGAACTCGGACACTGTGCGCGAGATCGTCCGGGACTGTCTGGAGCTCGCCAAGAGTGCCGCGAACCCGGTCGACCAGACGAGGATCCAGCAGGAGGTCGATCAGCTCCAATCCATGCTGGACGCGTCATCGCAAGGGACGATCTCGCTGAGCCCCGATCGCGGGCCGTACAGCCAGGCGATCGGTGTGTCGGGGACCCACTGGCCGGCCAACGTGGAGGTCGAAGTCACAGCCAACTCGGCGAAAGTGAGGACCACGACGACCGCCGACGGCAGCTTCCAGACGACGATCACGCTGGACCCGCGATTCGAGAGCGTCTCGGCCAGCACGGTGACGATCCAGGTCTCCCCGGTGAAGGCCTCGACCCAGTTCCCGGCAACTGCGCTGTACACGATCGTGAAGTAGCGATTCGAGCCGCTCGTGTCTCACGGGCCGGCGCTCGATGGGGTCGAGCCTCAGCTCGCGGCGATCTGCTCCGCCGTCCACCGGGCCACGTACCGATCGAGCCGGTCGAACGCGACGCCGTCGAGGGCCGCCGCCGCGTCGATGAACCGTTCCAGCATCGCCATCCGGTGGCCGCGCCCGATGCACTCGGGATGCATCGTGATCGTCAGGAGGCCGCCCGGGGCGTGCGCCCATGCGTAGCGCAGCTCCTCGGTCCAGATCTCGAGCACCTTGGACGGGGCCGAGAGCCCGTCGCGATCGCCGCCGGCCGACGGCTCGAAGTGCGGCCAGTCGTCGAGCGCCCAGGCGACCGGCACCTCGACGAGCGCGCCTTCCCGCCCGAAGTGCGACCCCTCCGTGACCGAGTGCCGGTCCCCGGTCCGGACCCGGTAGAGCCGGTAATCGTCGGCCATCAGGGACGATTCGTAGGCGAACCCGGCTGCCTCGATCAGCTCGAGCGATGCCGCGCCGAGCGACCAGTAGGGCGCTCGCCAGCCCTTCGGTCGGGCGCCGGTCACCCGTTCGACGGCCGCCGCACAGCGCTCGACGAGCTCGCGCTCCTCGTCCCGCGCGAGGGTCGCGGCGTCCTCGTGGAACCAGCCGTGGCAGCCGATCTCGTGGCCGCCGGCCAGGATCGCCGCCGTCGATTGCGGGAACGTCTCGAGCGTGTGGCCCGGAACGAACCAGGTCGACGCGATCCCGCGCGTCGCGAGCAGCTCGAGGATCCGCGGTGCGCCGACGCGCACGCCGAACTCGGCGTGGGACATCTTCACGGGCGGATCGCCGCGCCGGACGCCGTCCGAGATCGAGTCGTGGTCGAACGTCAGGGCGACCGTCAGGCGGGGCAGCTCGGTGGGGCGGGGAAGATCGGTCATCGGCTCATCGTAGCCACCCGAATGACGCTCCTCCCGTAGACTTCGGCGCGCACATGGCCACCGAACTCGACTACTACCTCGTCCTCGGCGTCGAGCGGACCGCGACCGACGCCGACATTAAGAAAGCGTTCCGCCGCCTCGCTCAACAGTGGCACCCGGACGTCAACACGGATCCGGGCGCCCAGGAGCGCTTCAAGGAGATCAACGAGGCCTACCAGGTCCTGTCCGATCCGCAGCGTCGCCAGACCTACGACATGTTCGGGAAGGCCGGGCTTGGCGCGGAGGGCGGCGCCGGCTTCGATGCGACCGGCTTCGGCTCGTTCAGCGACATCTTCGACGCGTTCTTCGGCGGAACCGCGGCGGCCGGCGCTCGGCGTGGCCACCCGACCGCCGGCTCGGACCTCCGCTACGACATCCGGATCTCGTTCGAGGAAGCGGTCCGCGGGGCCGAGAAGGAGATCGAGTTCCCCGTCTACGGCCGGTGCGAGACCTGCGGGGGAAACGGCGCCAAGCCGGGCACCGAGCCGGTCACGTGCGACAACTGCGGCGGGCGCGGCGAGATCCGCACGACGCGCCGGACGATGCTCGGCCAGATGGTCAACGTCACGGCCTGCCCGAAATGCCACGGCGAGGGCAAGCTCGTCAGCGAGCCCTGCGAGACGTGCCACGGCGAGGGAAGGACGGAGCGGAAGCGGACCCTCCGCGTCTCGATCCCGGCCGGGATCGACGAGGGCCACCAGATCCGGCTCTCGAACGAGGGCGAGGTCGGCGTGCGCGGCGGTCCGGCGGGCTCGCTGTACGTCGCCGTCCACGTCACGCCCCATCCCCACCTCCGGCGCGAGGGCACCGAGCTGTTCTACGAGGCCGACGTCTCGATCGCCCAGGCGGCCCTCGGGACGTCGATCGCGGTGCCGACGGTCGACGGCGACGAGCAGGTCGAGGTCAAGCCCGGAACGCAGCCCGGCACCGAGATCCGGCTGCGCGGGCGAGGCGTGCCGCACCTCCGCCGGACCGGCTCGAAGGGAGATCTCCACGTCTTCGTGAACGTCGTCGTCCCGGCCAAGCTGTCGAAGCGTCAGCGCGAGCTGCTCGCGGAGTATGCGGCGGACGCCGGCGAAGCCGTGGCGGCCCAGCACGGAATCCTCGACAAGGTCCGCGACGCGCTTGGCTGAAACCTCGGGCCGACGGCCTCGCGGAGCTCGGCCTCGGACCTCGGTGAGCGAGCGGCAACCCAACGCCGAAGGTGCCAACTCAGCGGGAATGTGGCTCGAGCTCTCGGTCGAGGTCGACGTCGAGGCGGTCGAGGCCGTGTCCGAGATCCTCGGCCGGTTCGCGCCCGGCGGCACGAGCGTCGAGCCCGCCTTCGAGCTCGTCGAGGACGGCCTCGGCGCCCGGATCGACCCGACCCGTCCGTCGATCGTGCGGGCCTACGTCCCGGCCCGCGATCCGGGCGCCGCCGAACGCGCTGCCGGCGAGGCGGCCGAGGCGCTCGGCCACCTCCAGGCATTCGGGCTGCGCCCGATCGGCGAGCTGACGACCCGGGTCGTCCACGAGGCGGACTGGGCCGAGGCCTGGAAAGCCCATTTCCCGGTGATGCGGATCGGTCGCCGGCTCGTCATCCGGCCGACCTGGCTGGCCCACGAGCCCGCGCCCGGCGACGTCGTCCTCGATCTCGACCCGGGGATGGCCTTCGGGACGGGTCTCCACCCGACGACCCGGCTGTGCCTCGCGGCGCTCGAGGAGGTCGCCGAGCGGGGACGGCTCGGCGCTGCCCGCGTCCTCGACGTCGGCTGTGGCTCGGGGATCCTCGCGATCGCCGCGGCCCGGCTCGGCGCGGCATCTGTCCTCGGCGTCGACACGGACCCGATCGCAATCGAGGCGACGATCGCGAACGCCGCCCGGAACGGGCTGGCCGATCGGATCGTGGCCCGCGCCGGGAGCCTGCCCAGCGGCGAGGAGGCGCACGCCGTCGTCCTCGCGAACCTGATCGCGTCGGTCCTGATCGCCCTTGCGGAGCCGCTCCATGGCGAGCTTCGGCCCGGCGGCGTGCTCCTCGCCTCGGGGATCTTCGTCGACCGCGAGGCGGAGGTCCGGAGCGCATTCGCCGCGGTCGATCTCGTCGTGACCGATCGCAGCGCCGAGGGCGACTGGATCGCCCTCGAGGCCGTTCGGCCGGAATAGCCTCGGCGCGTCCGGACCGGGTCGCGGAAGTCGTCCGAAATCGAACGCTCTCGAAACTCACTCCTGTTACGCGGCCCGATCGACCAGGATCGGAGTCCGAAAGCGGACGAGGCCGCGGGGAAATGGGAGTGGCTTCGACCGGCGGACGGTTTCGGACGATCGGGCGACGGGCTTCGATCCCGACGACCGGGATCGGCCGTCCCTACAATCGAGCGGCATGCCCGCCTGGTTTCCGATCCTGCTCGTCGTCCACATCATCCTCGCGGTGAGCCTGTTCCTGCCGTCCATCCTGCTGCCGTTCACGCTGCGCACCCGACGGGCCGCCGCCGACAGCCCGAACCGCCTCGTCCGGTTCCTGCTCTGGTCGCAGGCCCATGGCACGCTCGTCGTCGGGGTCGGGTTGGCGATCACGGGCACGGCCCTCGTCCTGGCCCTCGGCGGAACGCTTCTCGGCCAGCCGTGGCTGCTCGTGGCCCTCGTGATCTACGCCTTGAATCTGCTGCTCGCCTTCTTCGTCCAGCGGCCCAACCTGCGGCGCCTCGTCGGCATCCGGGCCGCGGCCGACGATCGCGTCTGGCTCGAGCGGGCCAGACGCCAGCGCTACGTGAGCTATGCGATGGCGGCGCTCGTCGGGACGATCGGCTTCCTGATGAGCACGAAGCCGAAGCTCTGGTGAGGGCCTGACGGATGGTCATCGACGCGCGACCGCGGCCGATCCGGACGGCGGCGATCGCCAACCTCGGCTGCAAGGTCAACCAGTCCGAGATGGAGGGCGCCGCGCGACGGCTGCGCGAGCGCGGCATCGCGATCGTCGACGGCGACCGTCGGGCCGATCTCGTTCTCGTCAACACCTGCACCGTGACCGCCGAGGCCGACGCCAAGTCGCGCCACGCGGTCCGGCGGGCTCGGCGCGCGAGCCCCGACGCCGCGATCGTCGTGACCGGCTGCTCGGTCGAGATCGATCGCGCGGCGTTCACGGCTGTCGATCCCGACGCCCGGCTCGTCGGCAACCGGGCGAAGGATGCCCTGCTCGCCGAGCTCGATCGACTGCTCGGGCCGGCCGCCAGCGGCGAGCCACGCGGGCGCCGCGAGCGCGTCGAGCGCCTGGATCGAGCCCTGCCGACGCTGTCGGGCGTCGAGGTCGAGCCGATCGCGATCGACGGGATCGCGGACGATCGGGCGGCCGTCGAGCGGACGCGGGCCTTCGTCAAGGTCCAGGACGGATGCTCGTTCTTCTGCACCTACTGCATCATCCCCGCGGCTCGCGGTCCGGAGCGCAGCCTCGCCCCGGACGTCGTCCTGGCCGACGTTCGGCGGGCCATCGCCGCCGGCCACCGCGAGATCGTGCTGACCGGGATCAATCTCGGCACCTACGACGGCGGCTGGTCGGAGCGCGGACTGCGTGGCGCCCACCGGCGCTCGGCCCTGACCCTCGCCGGCCTCGTCCGGCGCCTGCTCGACGAGACCGGCGTCGAGCGGATCCGGCTGTCCTCGATCGAGCCCCAGCACGTCGATGACGAGCTGATCCGGACGTGGTCGGACGGCGCGCCACGGACGATGCCCCACGTCCACCTGCCGCTCCAGTCCGGCGACGACGGCGTGCTCCGCCGGATGGGCCGGCGCTACACGGCCGACGCCTACGCGCGGGTCGTGGCCCGGGTTCGCGACGCGATCCCGGGCGTGGCGGTCCACGGCGACGTCATCGTCGGGTTCCCGACCGAGGACGAGGCGGCGTGGAACCGCTCGCAAGCGTTCATCCGGGCGATCGACTTCGCAGGGATCCACGTCTTCCGATACTCCGCCCGACCGGGTACCGCGGCGACCCGGATGACCGGCCACGTCGACGAGCCGACGAAGAAGGGGCGCGCGGCCGAGCTCCTCGCGGTGGCCGCCGACGCGCGGGCACGCTGGGCTCGGGGCCGCGTCGGCGAAACGGCGGACGTCCTGTTCGAGGCGCCGCTCGACGACGGCCGCTGGGTCGGCCACGCCGCCGATCACACCCTCGTCGCGGTCGCGCCGGACGGGAATGTCACGGTCGGCGAGAACGTCATCGGCCGGGTGACGATCGACGCGGTCGATCCGACCCGGCGCGATCGCGTCGTCGGCCGCATCCTGTCCGTGTCGCCCCCGCCGACGACCTCGCCGGCTCCGTCCGCGTGGAGCCCCGTTTCCGGAGCCCATGCCCATGCCCGCTGACCGCGATCCGCAGCCCGACTGCCTATTCTGCCGGATCGTCCGCGGCGAGGTGCCCGCGAAGGGCGTCGTCGAGGACGACCTGGTCCTCGCCTTCCACGACATCGCCCCGCGCAGCCCGACCCACATCCTGGTGATCCCGAAGGCCCACATCCCGTCCGCCGCCGATCTGACCGAGGACGACGGCCCACTCCTCGGGCGGTTGTTCGCGACGATCGCCACGATCGCCCGCGACGCCGGGATCGCCGCGGACGGCTACCGGATCGTGAGCAACGTCGGGCGGTGGGGTGGCCAGACGGTCGAGCACCTCCATTTCCACCTGATGGGCGGCCGGGCGTTCGACTGGCCGCCGGGGTGATGCGCACGTCGACCTTCACCCGGCGCCGGCGCCGGCGCGCGCTCGCGACCGCCGCGCTCGCGACGGGGCTGGCGTCGTTCGTCCTCGCCGGCTGCGGGATCGGCGCGAACAACCAGCCCGCCTCGCTCCCGGCAGCGAGCGTCGGTCCGGCAACCGGCGTGACCGGCGCCACCGCCCAGACCCGCGGCGAGATCGCCGCTGCGCTCGCCACGATCGGCGTCCAGTTCGGCGACGCGACCCGGCCGTACCGTCCGCCCGAATCGGCCCGCCTGCGCAACGCTCCGCGAGCCGTCTACCAGGTCGTCCTCCCCGACCTGCCCGACTCCGGCTACATCGTCGTGTACGAGTTCGCCGATTCGACGGCCGCCGTCGACGCGGGCAACGAGGAGGCGGGGTTCCTCGGGACGGGCCCGGCCCGGGTGAACTTCCCCCGCGACGCCCAGCACGTCCTCCGCCAGGTCGGCCCGACCCTGATCCTCTACACGTGGTCGCCGTCGGAGTCGACGGATCCGACCGCCGGCAACGTCGCCTCGGCCCTGATGAAGCTCGGAATCGGGTTCACCGTTCCGAACTGAGACGCCGGCCGCGTAACGGCCCGGCCCGACGGGCGTCGAGAGGACGACACCGGCGCGATTCGAGTCTGCCACGCTGGTAGGGTCCGGACAGGGAGGTGGCCGAGCCAGTGATCCCGATCCTCTGGCAGGGTGGCGGCGTCGTCGTGGCGACCCACGACGTGTTCTCGGTGCTCGCCGTCCTCGTCGGGTTCTCGATCTACTACCGCTCGCTGCGGCGGAGCGGCCTGCTCGAAGAGAGGATCGTCGTCGCATCGTCGGCCGTCCTGGTCGGCGGGGTCCTCGGGGCCCGCCTGATCACCGCCTGGGAGCACCCCGCCTTCTACGCCGATGCGGTCGCGGCCGGCGCGCCGCTCGGCTGGATCATCGAGCACAGCGGGAAGAGCATCCTCGGCGCCCTCGCCGGCGGGTACCTCGCCGGGGCGGTCGCCAAGCGGCTGCTCGGCTATCGCGGCTCGACCGCGGATCACTATGCGATCGCGATCCCGGTCGCGACCGCGATCGGGCGGATCGGGTGCTTTCTGTCCGAGCTGCCGCTCGGCACGCCGACGGACCTGCCATGGGGGATCGCCGCGTCTCCGGAGATGGCCGCGGCGTTCGCCCGTTGCCCGTCGTGCACGGTCCCGATGCACCCCTCGATGCTCTACGAGATCCTCTTCAACATTATCGCGGCCGTCGCGATCCTGCGCTGGCGCCATCGAGTTGTCGCTCGCGGCGACCTGCTCCGGCTCTATC
>DATNBW010000166.1:0-3601 GCA_035607275.1 Verrucomicrobiia bacterium
CATCCAGCTTTCATGCCGCTCTCATGCGCTGCCGCGAGCCTTCGGCCCCAACGGTCCGGTTCAACCAGGGAGGCGGCCTCAGACCACGCAGCCTGTCGCCCGTGCCCACGGGCGCGGAGACACACGTGAGCGATCCGTTTCGCAGCGAGCCGGCCATGGCGCCCGGCCCGGCCCCGACGGCGTCCGGCCCGGCCCCGACGCCGCCCGCTCGACCCCGGGCGACGCACGACGGCGGCGCCGGCCTCGACGCCGCGATCGGCGTCATCGACGCGATCGATGCCCGACGCACCGCCGAGGCCGTCCTCTACGAGATCCGGCGAGTGATCGTCGGCCAGGACGCGATGCTCGAGCGAGTGCTCGTCGCCCTCCTCGCCGGCGGCCATCTGCTCCTCGAGGGCGTGCCGGGCCTCGCCAAGACCCTGACGATCAAGACCCTCGCCGACGTCCTCCACGCCTCGTTCCGGCGGATCCAGTTCACGCCGGACCTCGTGCCCGGCGATCTCGTCGGGACGCGGATCTACCGTCCCGACCGCGGCACGTTCGATACCGAGCTGGGGCCGGTCTTCTGCAACTTCCTCCTCGCCGACGAGATCAACCGGGCGCCGGCCAAGGTCCAGAGCGCGCTCCTCGAGGTCATGCAGGAACGCCAGGTCACGATCGGCCCGGAGAGCCACGCCGTCCCCCGGCCGTTCCTCGTGATGGCGACCCAGAACCCGATCGAGTCGGAAGGGACCTACCCGCTGCCCGAGGCGCAGGTCGACCGGTTCATGATGAAGGTCGTCGTCGGTTATCCGAGCGGCGAGGAAGAGGCGCTCGTCGTCGAACGCTCCCTCCGTCCCGCAGCCGCCGTGTCGCCGATCCTGACGGCCGACAGTCTGGCCGCGCTCCAGGCCATGACCGCCGACGTCTACGTCGACCGCCCGATCGTCGACTACGCGGTCGCCCTGACCGCGGCCACCCGGTATCCCGAGCGGGTCGGGCTGCCGGCCGTCAGGCCCTACGTCGCGTTCGGGGCGAGCCCGCGCGGCTCGATCAATCTCGTCCACGCCGCACGGGCCCTGGCGCTCGTGCGCGGCCGCCGCTACGTGATCCCGGGCGACGTCGTCGATCTCGCCCGCGACGTCCTCCGCCACCGGATCGTGCCGAGCTTCACGGCCCTCGCCGAGGAGGTCTCGGCCGACATGATCCTCGACCGCCTGATCGACGCCGTCCCGGTGCCGCGGGTCGCTCCCGATGGGCTCCTCGCGCGCGCCGAGGCGTCCGAACGCGGATTGCTCGTCGGGCGCGCCCTGCCCGACCGGTCCGACCGGTCCGACCGGTCCGACCGGTCCGACCGGCCCGACCGCCTCGACCCGCGGAGCGAGGCATTCGATGGCACCGCAGCGGAGCGTTCGGCGTGACGAGCGCGATCCTCACCGACCATCGCCCTCGGACGCCGGCCCGGCCCGGGCCGGGGCCGACCCCGGAGGCGCTTCTCCGCGCGTTGGACCTCACCGTCGGGCGGCGCATCCGCGGCCTCCTCCCCGGGGAGTACCGCGCCCACGACCTCGGCGGCGGAACGGAGCTCGCCCAGGTCCGGCCGTACGAGCCCGGCGACGACATCCGGCGGATGGACTGGAACGTCACCGCCCGGACGACGGTGCCCCACGTCCGCGTCCATATCCCCGAGCGGGCGCTGACCGCATGGCTGTTGCTCGACGTCTCGCCGTCGATGACGTTCGGGACGGCGGATCGACGCAAGGCCGACGTGGCCGAGGGCGTCGCCGTCGCCATCGGCCATCTCGCCACCCAGCGTGGGAACCGGCTCGGGATCGTGACGTTCGGCGGCTCGCGCGACCGACGGGTGCCGCCGGCGGCGGGCCGGACGGGCCTCCTGGGCCTGTTGCTCGCGAGCCGGGTCGAGACGGTCGAGGAGGGGGTCGGGGCGACGTCGCCCGCCGACGCCCTCCGCCTTGCCAACGCCGCCGCGCCGCGCGGCGGCCTGGTGGTGCTCGTGTCCGACTTCCGCGGGCCGCGCGACTGGCGGCGGCCGCTCGCCGCTCTGGCCGCTCGTCATCACGTGCTGGCGGTCGAGATCGACGACCCGCGCGAAGCCGAGCTGACGGACGTCGGCGAGCTGACGCTCGTCGACGCGGAGACGGGTCGCGAGGTCCGAGTCGACACGTCATCGCGGCGGCTGCGCGAGCGGTTCGCCGCAGCGGCGGCCGAGGAGCGGGCGACCGTGGTCACCGAGCTCCGCCGGATCGGCATCGACCACATCGTCCTGTCCACGGCCGGCGATTGGCTCCGGACGCTCGCCGGGGAGCTGCATCTCCGGGGGATCCGATCGTGACCTTCGCCGATCCGATCCTCCTGCTCGGGCTGCTGCTCGTGCCTGCCGCGGTCGTCGTCTATCGCCTCGTCCAGCGCCGCCGGAGCCGCTACGCGGTCCGGTTCACGAACGTCGACCTGCTCGGCAACCTCGTCCCGCGGACACCGGCCTGGCGCCGCCATGTCCCGCCGGCCCTCTACGTCGTCGCGATCGCTGCGCTCGTTCTCGCTCTGGCCCGGCCGTCGATGGCCGTCCAGATCCCGCGCGAGGAGGCCACGATCATCCTGACCCTGGACGTGTCCGGCTCGATGATGGCGACGGACGTGTCCCCGACGCGGCTGTTCGCTGCGCAGCAGGCCGCCAATGCCTTCGTCGACCAGCTGCCGGCGGGCGTCAAGGTCGGGCTCGTCGCCTTCTCGACCGCGCCGCGCGTCCTCGTCGCACCGACCACCGACCGGGCTGCCGTCCACGACGGCATCGCCACCCTCCGGGCTCGCGGCGGAACGGCCCTCGGCGACGCAATCACGACATCGCTCGAGGCTGCCGGGCTCGACGTCTCGAGCGTGTCGACCAACCCGGGCGCGACACCGTCGGCCGATCCGTCCGCCTCGGCGGCCCCGTCCGCTTCGGCCGGCCCGTCGGCAGGCTCGTCAGGCGAACCGGGCGCGCAGGACGCTCCCGTCATCGCGACGGTGCTGCTCTCGGACGGCAAGAACTCCACAGGGGAGATGGAGCCGCTGCCCGCCGCCGAGGTGGCGGCGGCCCTCGGCGTCCCGGTCTACACGATCGCGCTGGGCACGGCCGACGGCGTCGTGACCGTGCCTGACGAGCGAGGCGTGCTCCACACCCTCAACGTCCCGCCCGACACCGAGACGCTGGCGGCGATCGCCGAGACCACCGGCGGCCGTGCCTTCGAGGCTCCCACGGCGACGGACCTCGCCGAGATCTACGCCAGTCTCGGGTCGCGGATCGGCTACACGACCGAGGAGCGCGAGGTCACCCAGTGGTTCGCCGCCGGGGCCCTCCTGCTCGTCGTCGCCGGCGCCGGGTTGGCCGCCCACTGGTTCAACCGCTTCCCATGACTCCGGCGCTCACTTCCGGCTGTCGCGACCTCAGGCCGATGGAGTCGCGGAGCTCCTCCTCGGACTTCGGTGGGCCGGCCGCAGGCAAATCGAACCCGGGCTCGTCATCCAGTGGCGCCTTGCCGGCCTCGCCCATCCGCGGCGAACGCAGTCACGTTTGCATGCCTCTCGAGCGCCGGAGGGGGTTCGCCGGCGCGGACCGCTGGGG
>DATNBW010000221.1:0-14456 GCA_035607275.1 Verrucomicrobiia bacterium
AGCGGGTCAGCTGCTCGCGGTGCTCGTCGAAGTGCTCGTCCGTGTTGCCCCGGAACCAGTCGGCGAGCGGGTCGCCGTCGGTCCAGGCGAAGTGGTGCCCGTCGAACAGCTCCTCGTCGGACGCCCCGTCGATCGCCGCGAGAACGGCCGCGTACGCCTCGCGCTCGCCTGCCCGGACGTCGTCGAGCGCCCGATCCCGCCCGGCCCGGTAGAACCGCTCATTGAGCTGGTCCGTTCCGCCGTCGTCGTCCGGCTCCGCGCCCGCCCGGAGGACCTCGAGGAGCGTCACGACGCGCCGCTCCCAGGCCTCGAGGTGGGCGAGGACGTCCTTGCGGGTCCACGCGTCGTCGATCCGCTCGAGCATCGCCTCATCGGAGAACGCCGCGAGAGTCGCGTCGAGGCGGGCCCGTCCGGCACCGATCGCGTCACGCAGCATCGTCCGGTTCATGAACGCCATCGTCGAACGCCTGCCTGTCAGGGCATGTCAGGTTTGGTCGGCCGGATCCGGTTCCTCGCCGATCCGCTCGAAGGCGAGCCCGACGACGAGCTCGAGCGTCTCATCCGGCGCGATGAGCGCCAGGCCTCCGGGCTCGCCCGCCAGGAGGCGACGGATCCCGTCGGGCGCGTGGGTCTGCGGCTCGACGGCGACGGCATCGGTCCCGGGGAGCGCGGCAGCGACGATGAACCGGCTCGGCGCCTCGACGGTCATCGTCGCCCGGACGCCCGCGTCGGGCCAGTCGAGGACGACCGGGGGATCGGCGAGGTCCGTCCACGTCGCGTCGAGGCCGTCGGGCAGTGCCTCGAGCCGGCGGCGGTCGAGCACGCCGGAGACCGGGACGGGCCGGGGCTCCGTCGCGAGATTGGACGGGTGGACGGCGCCTGCGGCGATCGCGACCCGGATCGGACGGCGGAACCACGGATGGAAGCCGATCCCGCCGGGCATCGGGTCGGGCGACCGATTGGTGAGGCGGAGGGTGAGGCTCAGGTCCTTGCCGGCGATCGCGACGACCTGCTCGACGTCGTATGCCCACGGCCAGCCGTCGCCACCGGCCGAGATCCGGAACGTGCCCTGCCCGACGACGTCCCATGCACGGCGCGCCACCTGGCCGTGGATCGCCGTCCCGTCCGGAAAGCTCGGGGGGAGGTCGATCTCGCGCCCGGCCACGAGTGTCCGGCCGGCCGCGACCCGGTTGCACCAGGGCGCCATCGGATAGCTGCCGTAGAACCACGGGTCGTCGACGTGGGGGCGCAGGTCGTGGGGCGTCCGGAGCAGGTCGTGGCCGAACGCCCGCAGGCGGTGGAGTCGGGCGCCGATCTCCGGCAGGACCTCGACCGCGAGCGGGCCGTCGCCGATCCGGACGATCCCGGCCTCCGGCTCGCTCACGCGGGTGCCACGGTCATCGCCCGGCCCGGGCTGAGCAGGAACGGCGGCAGATACGCAGGCAGGTTCGAGAACGGCAGGACGTCCGGGTGGAGGGCGATGCCCAGTGCGCCGGCCATGAACCGGCGGCGGGCCTCGATCCGGGCCCACGCTCCGGGGTAGGCGGTCGCGAACGCCTCGCGCAGCCGCTCATCGGCGAGCGCGATCCCGTCCTCGATGTTCGTCGTGAAGTACGGCCCGCCGGTGGCCGGAATGATGTCGACCTGGAAGGCCATGCCCGATCGGAGCGGGATCGTGGAGCCCGGCGAGATCGGCGAGTTCACCCACTCGTCGAGGTGGATCTGGTGGCCAGGGTTCAGGAAGATCCCGAAGAACGGGTCGCCGAGATGGCGATCGACGATCGCCTGGAGCGCGCCGCCCGGCAGCCCGATCCGGATCGTCTCGTACCACTCCGCGACGGCGCCGAAGTACGGCCCGACGAGGCGATCGACGTAGTCGCGGATCCCGGCCGGCAGTCCGCCGGCACCCTCCACGACGAACCCGGCCCGGCACGTGAGCGCGCCCCAGATCCCGAACGCGACGGTGAAACGGTCGCCGTGCTCGATCGCCCGATCGACCGGGCTGAGCAGGCCCAGTGTGGCGCGGGATCCGCTCGAGAGCATCAGGTGACACGACAGCGGCGAGCCGTTCCAGTCGAGCAGCCGGACGGCCTCGCGCTCGGTCATGCCGGGCTCGAGGCCCGCGAGGAGCCGGCGGATGCCGTCGGAGGTGTGGCTCGCCGCCCATTCGAAGAAGGCGAGCTGGTCGACGTCGTTGATGACCCGGAGACCGTTCGCGGGATCGATCAGGAGATCGCTCGCGCTCTCGACCAGCCCGTCCGGACCGGTCAGCCGGCGGAGCTCGTCGACGAGGAACGCCGGCGCCTCGATCGTCGCCCGCTCCGCGTACGTCTTCCAGCCGACCACGCCGACCCGAGCGCCGGCGACAATGCCCTCGTCGCCGAGGATCTCGCCGAGCGGCAGCGACCGGTCGCGGGGCTGGCTCGGAAGGCTCAGGTCCTGGAAGAGGATGCGGCGCATCGGCAGCGGTGCCGCGCCGGCCATGCCCCAGCACTCGTTGCCGACGAGGATCGCCGGCTCGCCGTCGCCGGTCACGATCAGGATCGCTTCCTCGAACCGCGGATCGAAACCTGTCAGGAACGAGATCCCGGCGCTGTGCTCGCGCTCGGCCCAGACGACGAGACGATCGTAGCCGCGGTCCGTCATCCGGGCCCGGAGCTGCTCGATCCGTGCGGCGTACCGCTCGGGCGGCATCTCGGGCCGGGTCGCGGCCGGCTGTCCGAAGTCCGGCAGGCCGATCTCGGCGAGGCGCGGACGGGTGGTGGTCATCGTCGCGGATCCTCCGGTCAGGGACTGGCGGGGTGCCAGGGCCGGGCCGCCGTGGCCCCGCGCTGGACCTCGAGGAACTGGTTCGCGCCGGCGTCGAGCCACGGTCCGGCCTCGCCGTCCGGCCAGAGGACGCGGACCTGGGCCCGGTCGGCCGCGCCCAGCCCGACGTGCAGCCAGCCGAGCTCGCCTCCGAGATGGCCGCCGCCGACGGTCAGCTCGCGGCGCGTCGTCGTGGCGCCCACGCGGACCTCGACCCATGCCCCGATCGCGTCGCGGTTCGGGCCGGTTTCGGTGACCCGCAACGCGAGCCACGCGCCCATCGGTGCCGGGGCGCTCCTATCACCGCGCCCGACGTTTCGCCAGATCCCGACCGGCTGGCCGTAGTTGACCTGGACGAGATCGAGCAGGCCGTCGAGGTTGAAGTCGGCCAGGGCGGCGCCGCGGCCACGGTCGAAGGTGACGATGCCGGCCGCCACGGCGCCCTCGGCGAACGTGCCGTCGGGCTGGCCGAGGAGGAGGTTGCTCGGGTCCTTCGCCGCGTAGTCGGCCATGACGTTGACGTTGCCCTTGGACACGAACAGGTCGATGTACCCGTCGTTGTTGAGATCCTCGAACTCCGGATGCCAGGCCGTCGACGGCAAGGCGTCACCGCCGGTGAACGGCTGGGCGACGGTCACGCCGTGCGCCAGGGCAATGTCCCGGTAGCCCGGCTGGCCCGCGCCCGCGGCGAGGGTCTGGAGCTTGTTGTCGCCCTGGCTGGTCAGGTACACGTCGGGGTAGCCGTCGCCGGTCAGGTCGTAGCTGGCGATGCCCATGCCCCAGATCTCGACCCGACGCCAGCCGTCCGCGTCGGTGTACAGCCGCGGCGCGACGCCGGGCTCGACCCGCCAGAGCTGCTCCTCGCCGTTGATGTAGTACTGACGGTCATTGGTCACCCGGAGGTCGCGCCGGCCGGACCGATCCCAGTCGCTGAACAGCATCGACAGCGTGCAGTAGCCCGGTGCGAGGGCCAGCGGGGTTCCGTAGCCGCGGCCGCCGGCGAGCGGTCGGACGAGCGTGTTCGCGTCGCAGTCGAGGGTCGGCGTCCCGTCGGCGACCTTCAGGTAGTGGCCGATGGCCAGGGTGGGCAGCGTCCCCGATCCCTCCCACGAGGCACTGAACCCGGACGTCCAGCCAGACCCGCCGTCGAGGCGCCAGGGCGCATTCCCGTCGGCGAACGCGCAGTCGCCGACACCGCGGAGGAGCCGCAGGCCGTCGGTCCGGAGGATCGCGAGGTCGACGTGACCGTCTCCGTCGATGTCGAGCGGGTACGCACCGAGGACCCCCGGCCCGAGCACGGCGCCCGGCGATCCGGCCGCGCCGGACGCAGCAGGCTCGAAGCGCAATGCGCCACCGAGCGGGCTCTCGTTCCGGTACAGGGTCGACGGGTTGGCCCCGCCCGCGACGAGCAGGTCCGGCCGTCCGTCGTCGTCGCAATCGAAGGCCGCGACCCCGCCGCCGGTGGCGTAGTCGGCGTCGCCGTCGTACTGCGTGACGATCCCGGCCGTGGTGCGCTCGTCGACGAACCGTGGCGCCCCGAGCACAGCGGCGGCCGGTCCGGGACGCACGACGATGATCGCCGCCACGACCCCGACCGCGGCGACGACGGCGAGCGTCGCGACGATCGCCACGACCGGCCGGCGGGCGCCCGGGGCCGTCAGCCGCCTGGTTCCACGGCGAGCCGGGCGAGCCGGTCCAGCTCGACGAGCGTCGCGATGCCACCCCGGCTGAACGCGAGGTCGACGCGGGGTGGCGTCCCGTCGAGGATCGCCGCCTGGAGGTCGTCGACCTCCGCCCGGTACTGGTCGGGCGAGGCGACCTCGATCGTGGTCGCGAGCTCATCCCGGTGAAGCGTCACGACCGGCGCCGGCCCGTCCGGGGTCGTCACGAACGGATGCTCGAGGACCAGGCTCGCAGCGCTGCCGACGATCTCGAGCCGCTCGCGGTGGGGCGCGCCGAAGCCGCTGTCGAACAGCGCGAGGAGGCCGCCGGGGAAGCGGAGCTGGCCGACGAACGTCCGGTCGACTCCGCGCTCGTCGAACCGGGCGAATGCCGCGACGGCGTCCGGCTCGCGACCGGCGATCCGCCGGGCGATGCTCACCGGGTAGCAGCCGACGTCCCAGAGCGAGCCGCCGCCCATCGCCGGATCGATCCGCGGGTCGTCCGGGTAGTCGAGGAAGAACGAGAAGGTCGCGTCGATGACCTGAAGATCGCCGAGCGTGCCCGAGCCCACGATCTCGAGCGCGGTGTGGATCTGCGGGTGGTGGAGATACATGAACGCCTCGACGGCGATCCGGTCGTTCCGCGCGGCCGCCTCGGCGATCGCGTCGACCTCCGCGACGCTCAGGGCCAGCGGCTTCTCGCACAGCACGTGCTTGCCCGCATCGAGCGCCCGGATCGACCACGGCGCGTGGAGGTGGTTGGGCAGGGCGATGTAGACGACGTCGATCGTGGGATCCGCCAGGAGCGCCTCGTAGGAGCCATAGGACGTCGTCGCGCCGTGCGCGGCCGCGAACGCCCGCGCCCGCTCGAGGTCGCGGCTGGCGACGGCCCGGAGCTCGCCGCGGGCGTTGTCGACCAGCGCGCGAGCCACCCGGGGCGCGATCCGTCCTGGTCCGATGATTCCCCAGTGCAGTCGGGTCATCGGCGTTGCTGCCCTCCGTCGACGTGGCTGATGCCGATCGCAAGCCGGTCGACGCCGACGCGGCTTGACAGGGCAACGCTCTTGGAACACTGTACCGCAACCATTTGGGCAAGAGGATCACAAATCGCGTGACAGCCCGACTCGAGCCGGTCGGCCAGCGGAGTGAGACCGTTCGCCGGGCGAACCTCAGCGCGATCGTCCGCGAGCTCCATGCCGGCGGGCCGCTGTCGCGTTCGGAGCTCGTCGCCCGGACCGGCCTGACCCGGAGCGCGATTCGCGGACTCATCGGCGAGCTGACCGCCGCCGGCCTCGCGGGCGAGACGCGGGCGATCCCGCTCGGAACCCCGGGCCGACCCTCGCCGCTCGTCCGGCCGGAGCCGGAGCGCGCGGTCGTGCTGGCCCTGGAGATCGCCGTCGACTCGCTCGCCGCCGCGCTCGTGGGCCTCGGCGGCACGGTCCTCGCGTCCATTCGCGTCGACCGGCCGCGTGACCACGTCTCGCTCGATGCGATCGTCGCGGACCTCGTCGGCCTGTCCGAGCGCGTCCTCGTCCCGAGCCGCCGGCGGAGCGCCGTCATCGGGGTCGGCGTGGCCGTGGCGGGCATCGTCCGTCGAACCGACGGGTTCGTCTGGATGGCGCCCAACCTCGGCTGGCGCGACATCCCACTCGGCGAGCGCCTCGATGCCGCCCTGGGCCTCGGGGTCCCGCTCGAGGTCGCCAACGACGCCGACCTCGGGGCCCTGGCCGAGGTCCGCCGGGGCGCCGCCCGGGGCGTCGACCACGTTCTGTACATCTCGGGCGAGGTCGGTGTCGGTGGCGGGATCATCGTCGGCGGCCGCGCCCTCGCGGGTGTCGCCGGCTACGGCGGCGAGATCGGCCACATGCCGGTCAACCCGGACGGGCGGGCCTGCGGCTGCGGGTCGACGGGCTGCTGGGAGACCGAGATCGGTGCCACCGCCCTGCTCCGACGCGCCGGACGGCCGACCGACGGGGGCCGCTCCGAGGTCGACGCGCTCCTGGCCGCCGCGACCGATGGGGACCCGGTCTCGCTCGCGGCGCTCGAGGAGACGGGCCGCTGGCTCGGGCTCGGCCTGGCCGGCCTCGTCAACGTCCTGAACACGGGGCTCGTCGTCTTCGGCGGCCTGTTCGAGCACCTCTACCCGTTCATCGAGCGGCCCGCCCAGGCCGTCCTCGACGAGCGGGCGCTCCGTCCACCGCGCGACCTCGTCGGGCTGGCGCCCTCGGCCCTGGGCGGCGATGCGCCCCTGCTCGGCGCCGCCGAGCTGGCCTTCGAGCCGCTGCTCGCGGACCCGGCTCGCTGGCTGCGGCCGCGCGACACGCTGCTCGAGCGGGCCTCCGCATGAGGCTCCGTCCGATTCCACACGCACAGCGCGCGATTCCGCCACCAACGGCGTGAGGAGGAGAGTAGCCTAGCGCGGGATATCGACCGTCAAGATCAGCGGGATGTCCAGAGGAGGAAGAACCGGATGAACTTCAGTCGGAAGGTTGCCGCCATCGCGGCGACGAGCGCCATGGTGCTGAGTGCGTGCGGAGGGACCGCGACGCCGGCTCCGTCGGGCGGCGGCGGCGGTGGCGGTGGCTCGGCCACCGGCTGCGTCGTCGGCGTCTCGTGGAACAACTACACCGAGGAGCGCTGGGCGAAGTGGGATGAGCCCGCGATCAAGGCGGCCCTGTCCGCCGCCGGCGCGACCTACGTCTCGAACGACGCCAAGTCGTCGGCCGAGACGCAGGCGACGAACGTCACGAACCTGATCACGACCAGCAAGGCCAAGGTCCTGATCATCCTCGCCCAGGACGGCACCGCCATCAAGGCGTCCGTCGCGGCAGCCACGGCCGCCGGCATCCCCGTGATCGCCTACGACCGCCTGATCGAGGATCCCGCCGTCCTGTACGCCACCTTCGACAACGTCGAAGTCGGCCGGATGCAGGCGCGCGAGGTCTTCAAGGCCGTCCCGAAGGGCAACTACGTGTTCATCAAGGGCAACAAGGCCGATGCGAACGCCGACTTCCTGCGCGGCGGTCAGGACGAGATCATCAAGGCCGCCGTCGCCTCCGGCGACATCAAGAACGTCGGTGAGACGTACACCAACGACTGGAAGCCGGAACTGGCCAAGACCGAGATGGAGCAGTTCCTGACGAAGAACAGCAACAAGGTCGACGCCGTTCTCTCCGAGAACGACGGCATGGCCGGCGGCGTCATCGCCGCGCTCCACGACCAGGGCCTCGACGGCAAGGTCGCAGTCTCCGGCCAGGACGGCGATCAGGCCGCCCTCAACCGGGTCGCCCTCGGAACCCAGACGGTCGACGTCTGGAAGGACTCCCGGCTGCTCGGCAAGACCGCCGGCGACGCCGCGGTGGCGCTCTGCAAGGGCACGAAGGTCGACGCGATCTCCGGCGCCGCGCCGTTCACGACGCCGGGCGGCGTCAAGGTCAGCGGCATCCTGCTGAAGGCCGATCCGATCACCAAGGCCAACCTCAAGGACGTCCTCGACGCAACCTGGATCACCAAGGACGCACTGTGCAAGGACGTCAAGGCCGGCACGGTGGACGTCTGCGGCTGATCCCCGGCTGACGACCTCTTCGCCATCAAGCGCCCTGCGCCCGCGGACCTCCGCGGCGCAGGGCGCACTCCATTCCTCGCATGAATCCAGGGAGGCGTGGCGGTGACTGAGGCATCCCCGACCCAGGGGGTGGCACGCGAACGCTCCAGCCGGTCGGTCGGCGAGCTGATCTCGACGCTCGAGATCGACACCCGGCTCCTGGGGATGATCGGGCTGCTCGCCATCATCTGGGTCGGCTTCAACTTCCTGTCCGAAGGCAAGTTCCTGACGACCGGCAACCTCTGGAACCTGTCGGTCCAGAGCTCGTCGGTCGCGATCATGGCCACGGGCATGGTCCTGATCATCGTCTCGCGCAACATCGACCTGTCGGTCGGCTCGCTGCTCGGTTTCGTCGGCTACACGATGGCGATGGTCCAGGCGATCTGGATCCCCCAGAGCCTCGGGCTCGGGTTCGACCAGCCCTACACGTGGCTCGTGGCGCTCGCGATCGGGCTGACCCTCGGGATCCTCGTCGGCGCCCTCCAGGGCTTCATCGTCGCGTATGGCGGCGTGCCCGCATTCATCGTGACCCTCGGCGGCTTCCTGGTCTGGCGCGGCGTGCTCTTCCTGTACGCGAAGGGCCAGACGATCGCCCCGATGGACAAGAACTTCGCCCTGATCGGCGGCGGCCCGGTCGGTTCGCTCGGCGAGTGGCCGAGCTGGATCCTCGGGATCGCGGCCTGCGCGGCGATCGCCTGGTCGGTGGTCACCAGCCGCCGCAAGCGCCGGGCGTACGGCTTCCCGGTCCGCCCCACGTGGGCGCTGGTGACGGTGATCGGCGCGGCTTCGCTGGCCGTCCTCGGCGCGGTCTGGATCGCCAACAACTACTTCTGGCCGGCCGGCCTCGCCCACCAGTACGCGCTCGACCACAACATCACCGAGCCCGAGGGCGGGCTCCAGATCCCGGTCGGCGTGGCGTTCCCGGTCCTGATCATGATCGCGGTCACGATCGTGATGACGGTGATCGCGACCCGCCGCCGGTTCGGCCGGTATGTGTTCGCGATCGGCGGCAACCCGGACGCTGCGCTCCTCGGCGGCATCAACGTCCGGATGACGATCGTGAAGACGTACATCCTGATGGGCATCCTGTGCGCGATCAGCGCCGCGATCCAGACCTCGCGCCTGAACGCCGGGGTGACCAGCCTCGGCGTCCAGGCCGAGCTCGACGTCATCTCCGCGGCGGTCATCGGCGGGACCTCGTTCGCCGGCGGCATCGGGACGATCCCGGGCGCGATCCTCGGCGCCGTCGTCATGCAGTCGCTCCGATCGGGGATGCAGCTCCTGAACATCGACTCGCCGACCCAGGACATCGTCGTCGGCGTGGTCCTCGTCGCGGCCGTCTTCCTCGACTCGGCGCTCCGCCGGCGGTCGACCCGATGAGCAGCGGAGGCACGGACATGACAGCCACCGGGTCCGCACCGCTCGTCGAGATGCGGAACATCAAGATCGCGTTCGGCGGCGTCCACGCGGTCGACAACGTGTCGATCGACCTGCGACCCGGCGAGGTCATGGGCCTCGTCGGCGGAAACGGCGCAGGCAAGTCGACGCTGATGCGCGCCCTGTCCGGCGCCCGTCCACCCGATTCGGGCGAGATCGTCATCGACGGTCGGCCGGCGACGATCGGCAACCCGCGCGACGCCAAGACCTACGGGATCGAGACGATCTACCAGACTCTCGCGCTCGCCGACAACGTCGATGCCGCGGCGAACATGTTCCTCGGCCGCGAGCTGACGACCCGGTTCGGCTCACTCGACGAATCGGCGATGGAATCGTCGACGCGCAAGGTCATGGGCCGGCTCAATCCGAACTTCAAGAACTTCAAGTCGCCGGTCCGCTCCCTCTCGGGCGGCCAGCGCCAGTCGGTCGCGATCGCGCGGGCCGTCCACTTCAACGCCCGGATCCTGATCATGGACGAACCGACGGCTGCTCTCGGGCCGGCCGAGACGGAGCAGGTCCGGAGCCTCATTCGCCAGCTCAAGGCGGAGGGGATCGGCATCTTCCTCGTCAGCCACGACATCCACGATGTCTTCGACCTGTCCGAGCGGATCAGCGTCATGTACCACGGGCGCGTCGTCGACACCGTGAACAAGGCCGACACGGACCCGGATGCCGTGCTCGGCATGATCATCCTCGGCAAGAAGCCTGACGAGGTCACCCAGAAGGAGCTGGCCGAGCTCGAGCTCCGCGGCTGACCGCGGGCGCCGTCGGACGCTAAAGGCGACGGAACGTCGGAGAGAGCGCCGGATACAGCTCTCGATAGGCGGCGTGCCGCTCGGCGTAGGCGCCCGCGTCGGCGCCGGGAACCGCGACGCGAGTCGCCGACACGAGCGCGGCACAGGCCGTATCGACCGTGGAAAACCAGCCTGCCCCGACGGCACCGAGCAGGGCGGCTCCGAATGCCGCGCCCTCGGTCGTGTTGACGGTCGCGATCTCCGCGTCCAGCACGTCGGCGAGGATCTGCCGCCACAGCGCGCTGGACGTGCCGCCGCCGGAGACGCGGATCTCGCCGGGCGCCGGCATCCCGGCCGCGATCATCAGGTCGAGCCCGTCGCGCAGCCCGAAGGCCACCCCCTCGAGCACCGCCCGGGTGAGATGGCGGCGGTCGTGGCGGACGGTCAGGCCGACGAACGCCCCGCGGGCGAGCGGGTCCGGGTGCGGGCTTCGCTCACCGGTCAGGTAGGGCAGGAACAGAAGCCCGTCGCTGCCGGCCGGGACCTCTCCGGCGGCCTCGACCAGGTCCGCGAACGACAGGTCGGGGGCGAGCGCCTCGCGGAACCAGCGCAGGCTCCCGGCCGCCGAGAGCATCACCGACATCAGGTGCCATCGATCCGGGACCGCGTGGCAGAACGCGTGGACCCGGCCCGCCGGCTCGAAGATCGGCCGGTCCGTGGCCGCGAAGATCACGCCGGACGTCCCGAGCGACAGCGCGACCGTTCCGGGCGACACGACCCCGGTTCCGACCGCGTTCGCCGCCTGATCGCCGCCGCCGGCGACGACCGGCGTCCCGGGCCGCAACCCCGTGGCGGCGGCGGCGGACGTGGTCACGCCGCCGGTCGGCATCGGACCCTCGAACGTCGGAGGCATCCACGCCGGGTCGATCCCCAGCGCCCCGAGGACGACCGGCGACCAGTCCCGGGCGGCCAGATCGAACAGGATCGTCCCGGCCCCGTCCGCCTTGTCGAGTGCGTGCTCGCCGGTCAGCCGGAGGCGGACGAAGTCCTTGGGCAGGAGGAGGTGGGCCACCCGCCGCCAGACGTCGGGCTCGTGGTCGCGAACCCAGACGAGCTTCGGGGCGGTGAACCCGGTCAGGGCGTCGTTGCCGGTGATCGCGATCAGGCGCTCGCGACCGACCGCCGCCCGGATCGCGTCGCACTCGGCCGCCGTCCGCTGGTCGTTCCACAGGATCGCCGGGCGGAGGACCGCGTCGGCGGCGTCGAGCAGGACCGCACCGTGCATCTGACCGGTCAGTCCGATCGCGGCGATGTCCGTGCCCGCGACCCCGGTCGAGGCGAGGACCGAGCGGATGGCCGCGACGGCGCCCGACCACCACAGCTCCGGATCCTGCTCGCTCCAGAGCGGCTGGGGGACCTCGTACCCGTACTCGGCGCTCCCGATTCCGACGACGACGCCGGACGGATCCACGAGGACGGCCTTGGTCGCCGTCGTCGAGACGTCGATTCCGAGGACGTGGGCCACCTCGGCTCGCCGGGTCAGCGCGCGGTGCCCGACCCGACGGCAGCGCCCCGGTCAGCGGCCCAGAGGACCTGGTTGACGGCGTTCTCCAGCCGCTCCTGCCCGCCGGAGACCGGCCTCGGATCGATCTCACCGGAGGCGACCCTGGCCTCGAGCGACGCGAGCGTCTCCCGGCCATCGAGGATCGCCGCCCCGAGCGTGCCGTTCCAGCCGGAGTAGCGCGCCTCGAGCGGTGCCGAGAGGGTCTCGCGCTCGAGCAGATCGGCGGCGACCAGGAGGGCTCGGGCGAGGGTGTCGATGCCCCCGATGTGGGCGTGGAACAGGTCGTTGCGACCGGTGCTCTGGCGGCGCAGCTTCGCGTCGAAGTTGAAGCCGCCGGTAGTCAGGCCGCCGCCGCGCAGGATCTCGTAGATCGGCAGGGCGAGGTCCTCGACGGAGTTCGGAAACTGGTCGGTGTCCCACCCGTTCTGGGGATCGCCGCGGTTTGCGTCGATCGAGCCGAGCATGCCGTTCGCCACCGCGTAGGCGACCTCGTGGTGGAACGAGTGCCCGGCCAGCGTCGCGTGGTTTGCCTCGATGTTCAGGCGGTACTCGTGCTCCAGGCCGTTCCGGACGAGGAAGCCGTGGATCGTCGCAGAGTCGTAGTCGTACTGGTGCTTGGTTGGCTCCTGCGGCTTGGGCTCGATCAGGAGCGCTCCCTCGAAGCCGATCCGGTGCTTGTGATCGGCGACGAGGTGGAGGAACCGCGCAAGCTGGGCGCCCTCCCGCTTGAGGTCCGTGTTGAGGAGGGTGTCGTAGCCCTCGCGGCCGCCCCACAGGACGTAGTTCATGCCGCCGAGCCGCTGGGTGATCTCGAGCATGTGTTTGACCTGGGCGGCCGCGTACGCGAAGACCTCCGGATCCGGGTTGGTCGCCGCCCCGGCCTGGTAGCGGGGATGGGTGAACAGGTTGGCGGTGCCCCAGAGGAGTCGGGCCCCGGTTCGCTCCTGGTACCCCAGCGCGTCCTCGGTGAGGGCGTCGAGGTTGTCGCGGAACTCGGCGAACGAATTGCCCTCCGGCGCGACGTCTCGGTCGTGGAAGCAGAAGTACGGCATGCCGAGCTTCTCGATGAACTCGAACGCCACCGCCATCTTCCGGCGAGCGGCCGGCATCGGCTCGGCGGACGGGTCGAGCCACGGCCGGTCGAGCGTCCCGACACCGAACATGTCGCGGCCGTCCCAGGCGAATGAGTGCCACAAACAGACACCGATCCGGAGGTGTTCCTCCATCCGCTTCCCGAGGACGATGCGATCCGGCTCGTAGACCTTGAAGGCCAGGGAGTCGGTCGAGTCGAGGCCGCCGAACGGGATCCGGCCCGTCACCTCGGGAAAGAACGCGTCGCCCACGGTCCGAACCTCCGGTTCCGGCAACGGCGAGGCCGGCTCGATCGAGTGCTCGATGGTCCCGAGAGCCTATCAAGTCCTGGGTATGACCACTCGCCTCGCCGTGACTGAGGGCCCTGCGAATGCGATTTCGGCGATCCCCGCTGCCGAGTCCGTATCCTGTCGAGGATGAGCGATCACACCGCTGTCGAGGCGTCTGCCAGCGAGATCGCGGACGAGTCCGCGCTCGGCCTGGACGGCCTGCCCGTCGACCCAGCGCTGATCGCCGAGGCGGCCGCCCTCGACGAGGCCACGGCCACGGCAAGCCATGCGGCACTTGCCGCCGAGATCGAGGCCGCCAATCGCGCCTACTACGAGGCCGATGCGCCGGTCCTCACCGATGCCGAGTACGACCAGCGCTTCCGCCGGCTCGTCGCCCTCGAGGCCGCGTGGCCGGCCCTGGTCGCGCCGGATTCGCCGACGCAGCGGGTCGGGGCCCAGCTGGCCGGGACGTTCGACGAGGTCCGCCACCGGCGGCCGATGCTGTCCCTGTCGAACGCCTTCAGCCATGACGAGCTGCGCGCCTTCGACACGCGCGTCCGCCGCGGCCTCGGCCTGCCGCCGGCCCCCGAGCCGGCACCGGACCTCGCCTACGTCGCGGAGCTCAAGATCGACGGCCTCGCGATCACGCTCCGCTACGAACGAGGTCGCTTCGTCCAGGGCGCCACCCGCGGCGACGGGGCGACAGGCGAGGACGTCACCGCCAACCTCCGGACGATCCGGAGCGTCCCGGCCCGCCTGGCGGAGCCCGTCAGCCTCGACGCACGGGGCGAGGTCTACATGCCCAAGGCCGAGTTCGCCCGGATCAACGCCGAGCGCGAGGAAGCCGGCCTCGCCCTGTACGCGAACCCGCGCAACTCGGGCGCCGGCTCGCTCCGCCAGAAGGATCCGCAGGTCACCGCGAGCCGCCAGCTCAGCACGTGGGCCTATCAGCTGATCGAGGATGACGAGGCCGGCACGTCCGCGACCGGGATCGCCAGCCAGTCGGCGGCGCTCGATCGACTCGCGGCGCTCGGCTTCGCGGTGAACCCGAACCGGACATCCGGCCTCGACATCGACGGCGTCATCGCCTTCACCGAGACGTGGCGCGACGAGCGCCACGACCTGCCGTACGAGACCGACGGGGTCGTGGTCAAGGTCGACCGGTTCGACCAGCAGGCGCGGCTCGGGATGGTCAGCCGGGCCCCGCGCTGGGCGATCGCGTACAAGTTTCCGCCCGAGCAGGTGGAGACGGTCCTGGAGGACATCGTCCCGTACGTCGGGCGGACC
>DATNBW010000223.1:0-15127 GCA_035607275.1 Verrucomicrobiia bacterium
GCCCTCCTCCCGTACGCGCCGCAGCACCTCCGCCCGTAACGCGCGTCGCTGGCTGAGCGCGGCGCCCGGCCGGTTCGGCGTGTCGTCGGCCGCACGGCGATGATCGAGGGCGCGCTCCTGCTCGCCGGTGGGGTCGGGGCCGGGTTGTTCGGGTCGCTCCTGGGACTCGGCGGCGGGATCCTCATCGTCCCGCTGCTGACCCTCGCGTTCGGTCTGCCGCTGCTCACGGCGGTCGGGATCAGCCTGATCTGCGTGATCGTCAACAGCAGCGCCGCGGCCGGGGTCTTCCTCGAGCGGCGCGTCGCGAATCTTCGCCTCGGGATGACCCTCGAGCTGTTCACGGCGTGCGGCGCACTGGTCGGCGGGCTCGTCGCGTTCCTCCTTCCGGAACGGCTGCTCGAGGGACTGTTCACGGTGCTCCTCGTGTACGTCGCGATCACGATGGCCCGCCTCCGGGAGACGCCGTCACCGCCGCCTCCCGCGGCCGCGCCGCCAACCGAGGACCCGTCCGGGGCAGCGGTCGACGACCGCGACCCGGGGACGGAGCTCGGCGGGCATGCCTTCATCGCGCAGCTGTCCGGGCCCGGCTACCGGGTCCGCCGGCTCGGCCTCGGGATCGTCGGGAGCGTCTTCGCGGGCGTGGCATCCGCCCTGCTCGGGATCGGCGGCGGCCTGATCAAGGTCCCGGTCATGCACGTGATCATGGGCGTCCCGCTCCGGGTCGCGACGGCCACGAGCAACCTGATGATCGGGATCACGGCCTCGGCGAGCGCGATCATCTACCTGCTCCGTGGCGGCATCGATCCGTACGCCGCCGCTCCGACGGCGATCGGGGTCTTCATCGGGGCGAGCATCGGGTCGCGGATCGCGTCGCGGATCGACCTGCGCCTGCTGCGCGGTCTGTTCGTCGCGATCCTGCTCTACACTGCGTGGCAGATGCTGCAGCGAGCAATCGCATGACCGCCTCGATCCCGGGCGGTCTGCCTGGATCGGCGACGGGCGCCGGATCGGCGAGAAGCTCGCAGGAGCCGGGACCGGCTGACCCGGCCCGCCCGGCCGGCCTCGAGCACACGATCGCCCGGCTCCTCACCACCGGCACCTACGCCTCGATCGCGCTGCTCGTCGTCGGTGTCGTCCTGATGGTCGTGAACGGCATTGGGCCGCTGTCCGGCGGCCCGGCCTTCGACCTCGGCCGGCTCGGCCCGGATCTCGTCGCCCTTCGGCCGGCCGGTTTCCTCTGGCTCGGGCTCCTCGCGGTCGTCGCGACGCCGACGGCCCGGGTGGCCGCGTCGCTGGTCGGCTACGCGCGGCGCGGCGAGCGGGCGATGACCCTCGTGGCCGCCCTGATCCTGTTCGTCATCGCGGCCAGCGTCGCGCTCGCCCAGGCCCTCGAAGGCTGACATGGACATCCTGATCCTGATCGGGGCGTTCCTCGTGATCCTCTTCGGGGCGGAGCTGTTCACGAACGGGATCGAGTGGTTCGGGCGGAAGCTCGAGCTGGCCGAAGGCGCGGTCGGATCGGTCCTGGCGGCCGTCGGGACGGCCCTGCCCGAGACGATGATCCCGATCATCGCGATCCTGTCGGGTGGCGGCTCGGCCTCGTCGCACGGGGTCGGCGTCGGTGCCATCCTCGGTGCGCCGTTCATGCTCTCCACGCTCGCGATGTTCGTGACCGGCGTCGCGGTCCTGTATGCGGGCCGCAAGCGCCCGAACCGCGATGACATGCCGGTCGACGTGAAGGTCCTCGCCCACGACATGCGCTACTTCGGGATCGCATACGCGATCGCCGTCGCGGCCGCGTTCCTGCCGCTCGAGCCGGCCTGGCCGAAGTGGATCGTCGCGGCGGTCCTCATCGGGACCTACGGCTGGTACGTCAAGGGCCACTTCGAGGACGATCCCGACGTCGACGCCAGCGACCTCGCGCCGTTGCGGTTCAACCGCCTCGACCCGGCGACCCCGAACGGCGCCGGCGTGATCCCGCGCCTGCGCGTCGTCAACCTCCAGGTCCTGTCGGCGCTCGGCCTGATCGTGATCGGGGCGTTCTTCTTCGTCGATTCGGTGGAGCACCTGTCCGTGTCGATCGGCGTCGCGCCGATCATCGTCGCCCTCGTGATCGCCCCGATCGCGACGGAGCTGCCCGAGAAGTTCAACTCGGTGATCTGGGTCCGGCAGGGGAAGGACACCCTGGCGATGGGCAACATCACGGGTGCGATGGTCTTCCAGTCGACGATCCCGACGGTCGTCGCCCTCCTGTTCGCGGCCGACGCGTGGCACTTCAGCACCGACACTCGCGTCGCGTTCTTCTCGGCCGCGATCGCCTTCGCCGCCTCCGCCCTGATCTTCATCCCGATGGCCCGGTCCGGTCGCCTGCTCGGTCGCGGGCTGCTCGTCGGCGGCGCGTTCTACGTCCTCTACCTCGGGATCGTCGGCGCGTCACTGATGGGGGCGTTCTAGGGTCCCGGAGCCGCGCCCGAGCGCGAGTGGCGGAGCCGGAGCCGGCAAACCGGGGCCGCCGAATGGCCGTTGCTATACTGCGCGAACCGTCAGACGACCCCGCGGCGCCCGCGCCGCCGACCTCGCAGGAGCTCCGCATGCTGAGCCAGAAGTCGAGCCCGGCCGAGACCGCGGCCACCACGCAGGCGCCGCCTGCCTCCGACCCGCACGCCGCGCCGGCCCCGCGCGATCTCGACGACGTCATCGCCTACTTCGAGGGCGCGTTCGTCCCGATGCGCGACGCGAAGGTCAGCATCATGACCCACGCGTTCATGTACGGAACGGCCACGTTCGAGGGGATCCGGGCCTACTGGAACGCGGAGGAGGGCAAGCTCTTCGGGGTCAAGATCCGCGAGCACGTCGAGCGCATCCGCCAGTCGTGCCGGATCCTGCTGATGGAGAACGTCCCGTCGGTCGACGAGCTGACCCGGCTGATCCTCGAGACCGTCCGGCGCAACCACTTCCGCGAGGACGCGTACATCCGGCCGTCGTTCTACAAGTGGACGAAGGCGATCGGCGTTCGCCTCCACCACCTCGAGAACGAGCTCTACATCATCGCGATCCCGTTCGGGAACTACGTCGACACCGAGTCGGGCATCCGGGTGATGACGTCGTCCTGGCGGCGCAACGCCGACGAGGCGCTGCCGGCCCGCGGCAAGATCGTCGGCGGCTACGTGAACATGGCGTTCCAGAAGTCCGAAGCCGAGATGAACGGCTACGACGAGGCGATCGTGCTGACCGCCGACGGGCACGTGAACGAGGCGTCCGCGGCGAACCTGTTCATCGTCCGCGACGGCGTGGCCCTGACGCCGCCGGTCAACGACGACATCCTCGAAGGCGTGACCCGCCTCGCGATGATGGAGCTGCTGCGCAACGAGAAGATCCCGGTCGAGGTCCGCTCGATCGACCGCTCCGAGCTCTACGTCGCCGACGAGATGTTCCTGTGCGGGACCGGCGTCCAGATCTCGCCGGTCACCGAGATCGACCACCGCCCGATCGGTTCGGGCGACGTCGGTCCGATCACGTCGCTCGTCCGCGAGCGCTACTTCGACGCCGTCCGCGGACGACTGCCGGAGTATCGGCACTGGCTCACCGAGATTCCCTCCGACTGACGCAGCGGCGCCGTCCCCGGCTGTCGCGCCCGGTTCCGCCGTCGCGGCGGCGTCCGGGATCGACGGTGCCGTCCGGATTTTGTTGCGCTCAGGCGACAGTCGCCTACGGATCGCGGCTGCGGGCTCAGATCTCTTGCACTCAGGCGACGCTCGCCTACAGGCAAGGGATCGAACCGACTCGCGAGCGTGGAGGCGCGGTCGGCCACTTTGCAGGCGCCCGCCCGTAGGCGACGCTCGCCTATGTGCAAGAAAAGGGCTCGCCTGGGCGAGGAGCCGGCTCGCGCACGCACGCCGCCCCGACGCGGGGATCAGTTCGTCGGCGGCGGCGCCAGGTTCGGGGTGGACGAGCCGGTCGTGATGATCACGTCGACCGACACGGCCTTGTCCTGCTTCAGCACGACCTTGACCTTGAACTTCGATTCGAGGAACGCGATCGTCTCGGGCAGGCGCGTCTCGGCCCCGTTGTAGACGACGATCTTCGTCGTCGCGAGCCCGGTCGCGGGCTTGCCGTTCGGGGCGGACGCCGTGAGCCCGTAGTACTCGAGATAGGCCGCGAGCAGGCTCGCCTGACCGGACTGGTTCGTTCCGTTCAGGACCCAGATCGAGGCATTCTCGTCGCCGAGCGCGGCCCGGGTGTCCTCGAGCTTCGGATCGACCTTGAACGCGTTGGCGACGGCGGCCCGGATCTTGTTCACGTCCGGCAGGTACTTGTAGACCGGGGCGCTCGGCGGCGTCTGCGTGCCGTAGCGCGGGAACGAGAAGACGTACGAGCGGATGTCCTTCGTGTCGATGCTCCCGGCGAGCCCGGCGAGCTTGGCCAGCTCGGAGCGCGGGATGTCGGTCCGGACGGTCTTCTGGACCGCGGCGAACAGCTCCGGGATGCGCGGGATCAGGTTGGCGACGTTGGCCTGCTCGCGGAGGGAGGTCAGGACGCGCTGCTGGCGGTAGCCGCGGTCGAAGTCGTCCGAGCCGTGCCGCGACCGGGCGTAGATCAGTGCCTGGGCGCCGGTCATGTGCTGGATCCCGGCGGGGATGTAGATCCGGGCATGGCGACCCGTGTCGGCCGGGTAGCTGTCGTCGATGACCGGGACCTGGACGTTGATCGTCACCCCGCCGAGTGCGTCGACGATCTGCTTGAAGCCGTCGAAGTTGACCTCGACGAAGTACTTGATGTCGAGCTGGTACAGATTGCCGAGCACCGACTTCAGCGCGTTGTATCCGCGCGTCGTGTTCGTGCCCGGAACGAGGTCGGCCCGGTTCCGGACGGCGGTGAACAGCGAATTGATCTTGTTCGGATAGACGCCGCCGAAGGCATTCGCGAGCGGCCCGGGCGGCAGCGGAATATCCGTCGAGTCGCGCGGCAGGCTGAACATCGCGACCTGCTTGGTCACCGGGTCGATCGAGACGACGATCAGGGTGTCGGTGTTGTACGTCCCCTCGTTCGGTCGCTGGTCGGACCCGATGAGCAGGATGTTCAGGCGATCGGTGCCGTCCCACGGCGGGATCGCAACCGGCGGTAGGTCGGACCCCTGGACCGGTGGCTGCGACGCGCTCGGCGCCGGCGAATCGATGGGCTCGTCGCTCGGCTGGGCCGAGCCCCGGGGCGTCGACGACGGCGTCGAGTTGCACACCGCCGTGCCGTTCGGATCGTTCACGATGAAGATGCACGGGTCGTTGAGGACGTCGTTCGCGAGCAGGTCGTAGCGCGCGACGACCACGTGGCCGCCGGACATCACGAGGATCACCGCCAGGAGGCCGGCGACCGACAGGGGATTGAAGACGAGGCGCGGCCGTCCGAGCCGGCCGCCGCCGCTCGTCGCGAATCCGTTCAGGAAGGCGGTCACCCGGTAGGCGTCGACGATCGCGACGAGGCGGTAGATGAGCAGGGCAATGTTGGCGATGAAGACGCCCGGCACGAACGGGTCGCTGAGCGCGATCGAGAGGAGCTTCGGCCCGTCCAGGCGGAGGGCGATGCCGGCGATCAGCGCGCTGATCAGGATCGGTGGCGCGGCGAACCCGAGGGCGCGCTGGTAGGCCCCGGCATACAGATGACCGAGTCCGGGAAAGAAGAGGGACAAGACGGCGGCGACGAATGGCGATCTCGCCCGCGGCCGCGGCTCCTGCTCGCGCTGCATCGCAGGGTAGGATACTCGGACACCCGTCGGCCGTCGTCGAGGCTGCCCGCCCCCTGACGGATGGCGCACGCCGGCCCCCGCGCCTCACCCGTCGGAGGCAGGTGCCTCCCACCCGCCCACCCTCATGCGCCGCAGCCGAGTACAGATGTTCCGACCCGTCAGCGCGAAACCCGACCTCGTGGCCCAGGAGCACGAGATCCTGGCCGAGTGGCGCGAGCGTCGGACCTTCGAGCGACTGCGCGCCCAGAACGCCGGCGGACCGCACTGGAGCTTCCTCGACGGCCCGATCACGGCCAACAACCCGATGGGCGTCCATCACGCCTGGGGCCGGGCCTACAAGGACGTCTTCCAGCGTTTCCACGCGATGCTCGGCGAGGATCAGCGCTACCAGAACGGGTTCGACTGCCAGGGTCTGTGGGTCGAGGTCAACGTCGAACGGGATCTCGGGTTCACGAGCAAGCGCGACATCGAGGACTACGGCATCGCGGAGTTCGTCTCGCTCTGCAAGCAGCGCGTCCTGACCTATGCCGCCCGCCAGACCGAGCAGAGCATCCGGCTCGGGATGTGGATGGACTGGAACGACCCCGACGAGCTCCGCCGGCTGCGCGACCTGCTGGCCGCGAGCCCGGCGGCGACGACGACGATCGACGGCCCGAACGGCCCCGTCAGCGACACGGTCGAGATGCTCGTCGGGCGGCTCGGCATGCCCGAGGTCGGGGGCAGCTACTTCACGTTCAGCAACGAGAACAACGACCTGATCTGGGGCTTCCTCAAGGAGGTCCACAAGCGGGGCTGGCTGTACAAGGGCCACGACACGATGCCGTGGTGCGCCCGGTGCGGGACGGGCATCTCCCAGATGGAGATGAACGAGGGCTACGCCGATCGCGAGGACCCGGGCCTGACGATCCGCCTCCCCCTCGTCGACCGGCCGGGCGAGGACCTGCTCGTCTGGACCACGACGCCGTGGACGCTGACCTCGAACGTGGCCGCCGCCGTCGGGCCGGCCCTGCGCTACGTCAAGGTCCGCCAGGGGGACGCGATCCACTGGCTCGCCAAGGGGACGTTGAAGGCGGCGCTCGCCGGTCCGTTCGAGGTTCTCGAGGAGCTGGCCGGGGCGGACCTCGTCGGCTGGCGCTACGAGGGGCCGTTCGACGAGCTGCCCGCCGTCCGCAAGGCGTTCGCGGCCGGCGCCTCACCGGTCGCCCAGGACGCGCCGTATCAGCATCGGGTCATCGCCTGGGGGGACGTCGGCGAGGAGGAGGGGACCGGGATCGTCCACATCGCACCGGGCTGCGGCGCCGAGGACCACGCCCTCGGCAAGACGCTCGGCCTGCCGATGATCGCTCCGCTCGACGACAGCGGGATCGTGATCGACGGATTCGGGTCGCTGTCGGGGCGCGACGTCCGCGACCTCACCGAGCCGATCGTCGAGCACCTCAAGCGCGAGGACCGGTTCTACCGGCTCGAGACGATCACCCACCGCTACCCGCATTGCTGGCGCTGCCAGACCCCGCTCGTCTTCCGCCTCGTCGACGAGTGGTACATCTCGATGGGCCCGGTCTACGACAAGCCGCGGAACGAGCTCACGAAGGAGGAGGTCGACGCCAGCCTTCGCTACCAGATCATGGAGATCGTCGACCAGATCCGCTGGATCCCCGGCTTCGGCTACGACCGCGAGCTCGACTGGCTGATCAACATGCACGACTGGATGATCAGCAAGAAGCGCTACTGGGGCCTGGCGCTCCCGATCTACGACTGCAAGGCGTGCGGGACGTTCGACGTCATCGTCGGCCGCGACGAGCTCCACGAGCGGGCAGTCGACGGCTGGGCGCGGTTCGAGGGCCATACCCCGCACCGCCCGTTCGTCGACGAGGTCACGATCGCCTGCCCGTCGTGCGGCGCGCCGGTCGAGCGGATCCGCGACGTCGGCAATCCGTGGCTGGACGCCGGGATCGTGCCGTTCTCGACGCTCCACTTTCGCGAGGACCCCGCGTACTGGGAGCGCTGGTTTCCGGCCGACTTCATCACCGAGAGCTTCCCCGGCCAGTTCCGCAACTGGTTCTACTCGATGCTCGCGATGTCGACGGTCCTGCGCCGCGAGCCGCCGTTCCGGACGATCTTCGGCTACGCCCTCGTGTTCGGCGAGGACGGCCGGCCGATGCACAAAAGCTGGGGCAACGCGATCGACTTCGACGAGGCCGCCGAGCGGATGGGCGTCGACGTGATGCGCTGGCTGTTCGCCCGGTCGCGGCCCGAGGAGAACATCAACTTCGGATGGCACGCGGCGGACGAGGCGCGCCGCGAGCTGCTCGTCCTCTGGAACGTGTACGCCTTCTTCGTGACGTACGCCCGGCTCGCCGGCTGGCAACCCGCCGATCCGGGCGATGGGAGTGGCGCTGCGACCGAGCCCCACTCCGGCACCGTGCTCGATCGCTGGATCCGGTCGCGGGCGGCGGCGACGGCGGCGGTCGTCGGCGACCGCCTGGCCGACACCGACGCCCTCGGCGCCAGCCGGGCGATCTCGACCTACATCGACGACCTGTCGACCTGGTATCTCCGGCTCTCCCGCAAGCGCTTCTCGCGGAACGACGACGCGGCGGATCGGGCGGCCGCCTTCGCGACGCTCCACGGTGCGCTCGTGGCGCTGAGCCGGTTCGCCGCGCCGATCCTGCCGTTCCTGACCGACTCGATCCACGGCAACCTCGCCGCCGGCCACGCCGGAGCCCCCGACTCCGTCCACCTGACTCGCTGGCCGGCCGACGAGCTGGCGCCCGACCGAGACGTCGCCCTCGAACGAGCGATGGCCGTCGCCCGCTCTGCGGTCGAGCTGGCCCGGACGCTGCGCGGCTCGGCCGGTCTCCGGACCCGCCAACCGCTCGCCCGGCTGTGGCTCGCCCTGCCCGGCGGCGAGCTGCCCGACCGCGATGCGCTCCTGGCGCTCGTCCGGGACGAGGTGAACGTTCGCGTCGTCGAGCTGATCGGCGACGGCTCGGAGCTCGTCGAGCGGCGCGTGAAGCCTCTCCTCCAGAAGATCGGGAAGAAGCTCGGCAACGCGATCCCGGCGATCATGGCGGCCGCCCGTGAGAACGCCGTCGACTATCACCCCGACGGCTCGGTGACCCTCGGCGGGGTGACCCTCGCCGCGGACGAGGTCGAGATCCTGGCCAGCCCGAAGCCGGGCACCGCGGTCGCCCACGATGAGGGCCTGGTCGTCGTCATCGACACCGAGCTGACCGACGATCTCCGGGCCGAGGGCGACGCCCGCGAGCTGCAGCGGGCGATCCAGGATCTGCGCAAGGATGCGGGCCTCGCCCTCGACGACCGGATCGAGTTGTGGGTGGACGGGCTGGCCGAACCGGTCGCGGCCCATCTCGCCGACGTCGCCGAGGAGACGCTCGCCGATGCCGTCCACCACGGCTCCGCCCCCACCGGCGCCGGTGCCGCCGTGACGACCGGCTCGATCGAGCTCGCGGCTGGGCCGGCCCGGATCGCCGTCCGGCGGATCGACCGAGGAGCGTCGTGACCGACGACAGCCGCCCGGCGGCCATCGGCGGGCGATCCGTCGAGGCCGCCACGTCCGCCGCCCCTGCAACCGATCGGTCGATCGGCGCGGGATCGTCGACGTCGCCCGAGGCCCGGGTCGCCCGCCGGCGCTGGCCGCTGTTCATCGTCCTCGCCCTCGCGGTCGTCGTCGCCGACCAGGTTGCCAAGGCGTGGGTCACGGCTGCGCTCGACCCCGGGCAGTCGGTGGACGTCGTCGGGGATCTCGTGCGGATCGTGTTCGGCCAGAACTCCGGCGCGCTGTTCGGCCTGTTCAAGGACAACGCCCTGATGTTCGGGGTGGTGTCGCTCCTCGTGATCGGGCTGATCGTCGCGTACCACGCGCGGTCGGCCGCGAGCCTCTACCTGACGTTGACGCTGGGCCTGCTGCTCGGCGGTGCGATCGGCAACATGCTCGATCGCCTGCGCCTCGGGTACGTCGTCGATTTCGTCGATGTCGGCCTCGGGACGACCCGCTTCTACACGTTCAACGTGGCCGACAGCGCGATCAGCCTCGCGATCCTCCTCCTGTTCGTCGCCGCGATCCGGCCGTCGCTCGTGGACGGTGGCCCGGCACGGAGCATGGAGCCGCCAACGGAGCCGCCGAGTTCGGCGTCCGCCACGCCGGCCACCGCCGCGAGCGCCGATGACGACTGGGGCGACGGCCTCGAGCCCGACGACCGCCTCCGGCCCGCCGCCCGACCGCCCGGGCCGCCCGCCGCCGGACCGCCCGGGCCGCCCGCTGCCGGCGAGGAGACCACCCGATGACCCCGCCCGGCGTCCACGAGCTCCAGGTCCCGCCCGATGCCGTCGCCCAGCGGGTCGATCGCTACGTGGCCGACGTGACGGGCCTGTCGCGGAGCCACGTCCAGAAGCTGATCACGGCCGGTCACCTGACGACCGACGGGATCGCGTTGAAGGCGAATGCGGTCATCGGACCGGGAACCGCGCTGCAGCTGATCGTGCCGGAACCCGAGCCGCTCGACCTCCTGGCCGAGCCGGACATCCCGGTCCGGGTCGTCTACGAGGATGCCGACCTGCTGATCGTCGACAAGGCGGCCGGTCTCGTCGTCCACCCCTCGCCGGGACACAGCGGCGGAACACTCGTCAACGCCCTTCTCGGCCTCCATGGCGGCGGTGGGTTCGGGGGGATCGCGGGCATCCAGCGGCCGGGCATCGTCCATCGCCTCGACCGCGACACGAGCGGCCTGCTGATGGTCGCCCGGACGGACGCCGCCCAGCACTCGCTCATGGCCCAGCTGAAGGCCCGCCGGGTCAAGAAGACCTACCTCGCCCTCGTGCTCGGCGAGGTCTCGGCGGAGGTCGGCCGGATCGAGGCGCCGATCGGTCGAGACACGCGGCACCGGACGAAGATGGCGGTCGTTCCCGATGGGCGGGCATCGACGACCGGCTACCGCGTTCGCGAGCGGTTCCGAGGCTGGACGTTGCTCGAGCTCGATCTCGTGACCGGGCGAACCCACCAGATCCGCGTCCATCTCGAGGCGATCGGGCATCCCGTCGCGGGCGATTCGGTCTACGGGACCGGGACCTCGCGCAAGGGTCCGCGGGTGACCGGCGACGCGGCGCCGCTCGGGCGGCTGTTCCTCCACGCCTGGCGACTCCAGCTGACGTCCCCGAGCTCGGGTCAGCTCATCCGGGCCGAGGCGCCGCTCCCGGACGAGCTCGAGGCGGTCCTCGAGGCGATGCGCGACGACGGGACGGCGGCGCTGTCCGGGCCGGAGGGGAGGCGATGACCGACCCCGAGGTCGACGAGGCCGTCGCCGCCGGCGAGGCGCCGCCGGTCCGCGAGACGCCGCCGGTCCGCGAGACGCTCGCGTCCGAGGGGCCCGCCCCCGCGGAGGTCGACCCGTCGCTCGTCGACGGCGACGGCCATGTCTCGGACGACCCCGGCCGGCCCGACTACACGATCGACGGCGCCCCGGGGGCGATGCTGATCATCATCTCGGGGCCGTCCGGTGTCGGGAAGGACACGATCATCGACGAGCTCCGCCGCCACGAGCGCGAGCGGGGCCTCGAGGATCGTCGCCACTACGTCGTGACGGTCACGACGCGGGCACCGCGCGCCGGCGAGGTCGACGGGGTCGACTACCACTTCGTCTCGCGCGACGAATTCCTTCGGATCCGCCAGGCGCGCGGGTTCCTCGAGGCGAACGAGGTCCACGGCAACTGGTACGGCTCGCCGCGCGACCAGGTCCGGGCGGCCCTCGCGACCGGCAAGGACGTGATCCTGAAGATCGACGTGCAGGGCGCCCAGGTCGTCAAGGAACAGGTCACCCAGGCTCTCCTGATCTTCGTGATCCCGCCGTCGATGGAGGCCCTGTTCCAGCGGCTCCGGACCCGGGCGACGGAAACGGCCGACGAGCTCGAGCTCCGCCAGCGCAACGCGGCCCTCGAGATCGCCCGCCAGCGCGACTACGACAAGATCGTGACCAACGAGACCGGGCAGGTCGAACAGACGGCGGCGAAGATCAACCGGATCATCGCCAAGGAGCACCGTCGCCACCCGACCCGCCGCGTCCGGGTCTGAGGCCGGCGAACCGGCCCGCCGTCCGACGCGCATCGAAGAGCCGAGCCCGGACGCGACGATGACCGACCAGACCGCGTTCGACCTCGGGGCGTCGCCACCGCCCGTCACGTCCGTGGCGGGTCCCGGGGCGACTCGCCACGTCGAGGTCGCGATCGACGCCGCCGGCGGCGGTGGGGCGCGCCGCTACACGTATGCCGTGCCGCCCGCCCTCGCCGACCTCGAAGCCGGCGAGGCCGTGCTCGTCGAATTCGGGCGACGCCAGGCGCTCGGAATCATCCTCGGCGACGCGCCGCCCCCGGACGGGATCGTGGCCAAGCCGATCGCCGGTCGCGTCCGCGCCGACGGACCGTTGCTGCCGCCGCTCTCCCTCGCGCTCGCCGGCTGGATCGCCGACCACTACCTCGCCCCGCCCGCCCTCGTCCTCCGGGCGATGCTCCCGCCCGGCCTGCTCGAGCGCCTCGAGCTGCTCGCCGAGCGCACGGCCGCCCCCGCGACACCCGGCCTGGCGGCACCGGACGTCGACCTGCTCGACCAGCTCGAGCGTGGGCCGCGCCCGATCCGCGATCTCGTCGCCGCCGAAGGCCGGCCCGCGCTCGTCCGACGGCTGCGGGCCCTCGCCGACGGCGGGCTGGTGACGCTCGACTGGACCCTGCTCGCCGCCGGCGCCGGGCCCCGCTACGAGCGCTGGATCCGCCTGACCGATGCCGGCCGCGACGCGGCCCGGGAACTGGTGGCGGGTGACCGGCCGGCGGGTCGGGCGCTCGGGCCGCGCCAGGCCGCCGCCCTCGCAGAGCTGCACGGGGCTCCGGCCGGCGGGCTGCCCGGCGCCGGGCTCGGTGAGCGCCATGGGACCGGCGCGATCGCCGGCCTCGCCCGGCGCGGACTGGTCGATGTCGAGGTCCGCGAGCGGCCGCGCCGTCCGCTTGCCGAGCGCCCGATCGGCCTGCGCGGCGCCCGGCCCGTCGGCGCCGAGCTCACGCCGCCCCAGGCGGAGGCGGTCGCGGTCGCCCGCGCCGCGATCGCGGCCGGCGATCCGATCCCGCTCCTCCTGGACGGGGTGACCGGCGGCGGCAAGACCGCGATCTATGTCGAGGCGATCGTCGCGTCCCTGGAGCGCGGCCGGCCGGCACTCGTGCTCGTGCCCGAGATCGCGCTCGCGATGCCCCTCGTCGACCGGCTCCGGTCCGATCTCGCGGTCCGGGTCGCGCTCGTCCACTCCGGCCTCGGCGACGGCGAGCGGGCCGACGAGTGGCGGCGGATCCGGGCGGGCGACGTCGACATCGTCGTCGGGACGCGGCTGGCGATCTTCGCGCCGCTGGCCGACGTCGGGCTGATCGTCGTCGACGAGGAGCACGACGCGGCCTACAAGAGCGACCGGACGCCGCGGATCCAGGCACGCGACGTGGCGCTCCGGCTCGCGGAGCTGGCGGGATCGGCGGTCGTCCTCGGCAGCGCGACGCCGGCCGTCGAGAGCGTCGGACGGGCCCGTGAGGGCCGCTATCCGCGCGTCGTCCTTCCGTCCCGGCCGACCGGCGCCCGGCCCGTCGTCGAGGTCGTCGACCTTCGCGAGGAGCTGCGGGCCGGCAATCGCGGGCTCCTGTCCGGGCGCCTCGTCGAGGCGATCGGGGCCCTCGACCGGGCAGCCGGCGACCAGGCGATCCTGACGATCAACCGGCGCGGGACGGCGTCGGTCGTCCTGTGCCGCGACTGCGGGCACGTCCAGACCTGCCCGGAGTGCGAGCGGCCGCTCGTCTACCACCAGGCGGGGACGACGCTGCGCTGCCATCACTGCGGTCGGGCGACGCCGATCGCCACCCGCTGCCCGAACTGCCGGTCGCCCCGGATCCGCTACCTGGGCGGTGGCACGCAACGGGTCGAGGAGGAGGTCCGCCGCCGGTTCCCGGAGCTCCGCGTGGGTCGTCTCGACCGCGACGTCGTCGAGCGACGCGGGGCCGCGGAGCGGGTCGTCGACGCCTTCGCCTCGGGCCGGCTCGACATCCTCGTCGGGACGACCCTCGTCACGAAGGGCCTCGACATCCCGGCGGTCACCCTGGTCGGCGTCGTGTCGGCCGATGTCGCGCTGAACCTGCCCGACGAGCGCGCCGCCGAGCGGACCTACCAGCTCCTCGTCCAGGCGGCCGGCCGGGCGGGTCGCGGCGACCGGTCCGGCCTCGCGATCATCCAGACCTATCAGCCCGAGCACGCCGCGATCCGGGCGGTCGCCGACGACGACGGCAACGCCTTCTACGACAGCGAGCTGGCGCTTCGCCGGCGCTTCGGGTCGCCGCCCTTCGGACGCCTGGTCAAGCTGACCGTCGGGATCGTCGATCGCGATGCCGCCGAACGCGAGGCCGGCGCGATGGCCGAGCGGCTCCGCGAGCGCGCTCGGGAGCGCCGCCTGGACGTCGCGATCCTCGGGCCGGCCCCGGCGTACATCGCCCGGCGGGCGGATCGCTGGCGCTGGAACCTCGTCCTTCGCGGCGCCGACCCGGCCGTCCTGCTCGACGGCGGCCTCGAACCCCCGTGGACGGTCGATGTCGACCCGGAGACGCTGCTCTGAGTCGCTGCTCCGAGGAGCCCGGCGCGAGGTTCCGCCGCGCAGCGCGCCCGAGGCGCGGCTCCGCAAGATCGTTGTCACCGTCCGGGCCGATCATGACGGCGGCAGGGCGGCTCGATCCGGGCGACAATGGAGATCGCGCAACTTCTGAACGGAGGACGCCATGAACGACACACCCAGTGGGTCGACCGGCTCGAACGGCCACGATCCCGACAAGAACGCCACGGGCGGCGCCGCGGACGAGACGTTCGGCTGGACCGGGCCCGACCCTGAGACGGCCGCGAGCGGCGGGGATGCGCGCGCGACGGCGGAGCGCGCGCTGGCGCAGCTCCAGTCGATGATCGATTCGCTCGCCACCCAGGCGGCGCCCGTGGTCCGCCAGATCGGAGCGAAGGCAGCGGAGCTTGCCGCCGTCGCCGCGGACCGCGCGGGCCCGCTCGCCCACAAGGCCACCGATGCCACCGCCGACGCCAGCGGACGCCTGGCCGAGCGCTCTCGCACGTGGGCCGCCGACCTCCGCAACAAGGCCGGCGGATCGGACGACCCGGACGCGGCGAGCAGTGCAAGCGCCGCGATCGACGGCGCCGACGACGCGATCGAGGAAGCCGCCAAGGACGAGCCGGCGGAAGGCGAGCGCGCCTGACCCTCGCACGCGTGCGGGCACGTGGCCGGGTCGGCCGGAGTGCCCGGCTATACTGCCGCCGATGAGCGTCCGACCGATCGTCCTCCTCGGTGACCCGCG
>DATNBW010000172.1:0-29320 GCA_035607275.1 Verrucomicrobiia bacterium
CCGGAACGACTACGGCCAGCTCCTCGAGCACAGCCCGTACGGCCAGCGCGACATCCACGCCCCGGACCTCCCCGCGCCGCGCGACGAGGCCGGCGACTTCGTCATCGACGTCCGATCGAGCGACCGGATCACCGCCTACCACTACCGCCATCACCCGTTCGACGTCGTCGGATGGGACGGCTATCTCTGGCCGTTCCGGTTCGATATCGCGGACTTCCAGCCGATCACCGGCCGGGTCCACCAGCCGCCGCCGGTCCACCAGACGTTCCAGGCCCGGAACTTCGTCGTCTGCTCCTTCGTGCCGCGCAAGTTCGACTACCACCCGCTCGCGATCCCGGCGCCGTACAACCATTCGAACATCAACAGCGACGAGGTCATCTACTACGTCGCGGGCAACTTCATGAGCCGGCGCGGCGTGGACATCGCCTCGTTCACGCTCCACCCGGCAGGGATCCCCCACGGCCCGCACCCGGGCACCGCCGAGGCGTCGATCGGCAAGGAGGCGACCGAGGAGTTGGCGGTCATGGTCGACACGTTCCACCCGCTCCAGGTCACCCCGGCCGCGATGGACCTCGACGACCCGAAGTACCCGTACTCATGGCTGCCGCCGGAGGAAGGCTCGGACGAGGCGGCCCGACTGGCGGAGCGCGGGCCCGAGGCGTTCCCCGACTGAATCAGGACCGGCCCGCGCTCGCTCCGGGGACCGGGCCCGGGCTCGGACCCCGCGCGTCCTCGGGGTGGAGCTCGATCGTCGACGCAAATGCGTCGAACAGTGCCCGGGCCTTGCTCTCTCCAGCGGTCCAGTCTTCCCCGAAGAAGAGGGTGAACATGTAGACGCGCCGGTCGACGACAACGGTCGCCTCGATCTCCGTTGCCGTCGAGCAGAAGCCGCGCAGCCGGCCCGACTGGCCGCCGATGATCACCACCTCCAGGGTGTTGCGCGGGGGCGAGCATGCCGCGACGTCGGAGAACGTCAGGTGTTGGGTGATCCAGTCGTCGACGACGGACCTGTCCGGCATCAATCCGGACGCCGAGCGGAACAGCGGCTCACCGGCCGCACCCTGGAGGATGTCGAACGGGTCCTGGGGACTGCCCGAGATTCCCCAATCGTCCGGAGACCAGAGCGTGGTCCCCGGAGTGCTGGTCCAGTCAGCCGGAAAGCGGATCGAGTAGCCGTATTGCGGTGACGTGAACGTCTGGGTCATCGCCGGGAACGCCTCGGAGCTCGCGGCGCGCGACGGCGTTGCCGAGACGGATGGGGCCGGTGTGGCGCCCGGCCCGCCGGCGCGATTGACCAGCACGACGACCGACACGCCGCCGACGGCGAGGATGATGGCCGCCGCCGCGAAGAGGCGGTCGACCGGAGACGTCGACCATGCCCCCGGGAGCGCCATCCGCCGCGCTCGAGGCTGCGTCCGCAGGCCGACCGCGATCGCCCGCCGGGTCTCGTCCGGCAGGTCGATCGGGCCGTCGTCGAGCCACGTGGCGATGATGGCGTCGGGATCACGTGGTTGGTTCATGCCGGCCGCGCCTCCGTGGTCTCGACCTGGCTGTCCGCGACGATCGCCGCACGCAGGGATCGAGTGGCGTGGTACAGGCGGGACTTCACCGTTCCGACCGGAACGCCGACGACGTCGGCGATCTCGGCGACGGCGAGTCCCGCGTAGTGGTGCATGACGAAGACGGCGCGGTGCTGCGGCGTCAGCCGCAGGAACGCGCGATCGAGCGCGTCGCGGTCCGCGACCGAGACGGTCGGATCGTCGCTGGCCGGGCCGTCGACCGGCAGTGCGCGGATCCGCGATGACCAACGCCGATGGCGGCGGTGCTCCTCGTAGCACGCATTCACGAGCAGCCGATGGAGCCACGGGGTGAAGCGTTCCGGATCACGGAGCCGTGGGAGCTCCCGCCAGGCGAGGAGGAACGCCTGCTGGACGGCGTCCTGGGCGCGTTCGACATCGCGCAGGATCCGGTACGCGATGGCGTAGCACTGGTCACCCTCCAGGTCGACGAGGGTCGAGAAGGCGACGTCGTCGCCAGCCCGAGCCCGTTCGACCAGCCCCGTCCGCATGTGCGGGTCTCCAGCGGCGCCCATCCGGGCGCTTCACCTACCACTGATGGTCGCACCCGACCCGCGGTTCAATCCTTGGGTTCCGGAGGACGCGCCGGCCGCTCGACCTCGTCGGGGCCGGCGCATCATGCGCGCATGACCGATCCGTTCGACCGATCCTTCCGCGACCGGACCCTGGCCGGCGAGACCCTCCTCGGGCTGTTCCTCGACCTCACGTCGCCGGCGTCGGCCGAGCTGTGCGCCTCGGTCGGCTACGACTGGCTCCTCGTCGACCTCGAGCACGGGGCCGGGACCGAGGCGGACCTGCCCGGCATGCTCCGCGCCGTCGAGCTCGGCGGTCCGACACCACTCGTCCGGCCGCAATCGGGGGAGCGGATCCGGATCGGGCGCGCCCTGGACATGGGCGCCCGGGGGATCATGGTCCCGCGCCTCGACTCGGCCGACCAGGCCCGCGAGGCGGTGACCTACCTGCGCTACCCGCCGGACGGGATCCGCGGCGTCGCCACCCGCGTCCGGGGGGCCGGTCTCGGGGTCGTCGGCCATCCCGAGATCAAGCGCCTGAACGAGCGCGTCGTCGGGATCATCCAGATCGAGTCGGTCGGCGGGCTGCGCGACGCCGACGCGATCGCAGCGATCGACGGCGTCGACGTCCTCTTCGTCGGCCCGGCCGACCTGTCCCACTCGCTCGGGATCCCCGGCCAGACCCAGCACGCCGACTACCTGGCGGCGCTCGAGCGGGTCGTCGCCGCCTGCCGGGCCCACGGCAAGGCCGCCGGCATCCTCGTCTACGACACGGCCGTCGTCGCCCGCCATCTCGAGCTCGGGTTCACGTTCGTCGGGATCGGCTCGGACGGGGCCTTCGTCGCGAACGAGGCGAAGCGGTTCCTGGCGGCAGTGCGGAGCTGACCTCCGCCGCGAGTCTTCACAGACTCAAGTCGGCGTCGAACGTGCACGCCAGATCGCGGAATTGCGCGATTCTGCAGTGCCACGTGCACGTTCGCGCTCAATTTGAGTCCCCCGCGACTGAACCCCACGGCCCAACGGACAACAGGTACCGGAGCCCCCGTCAGCCGCGGACCGGTGCCTCGGCGTCGAGCGGCGCCGCCGGCTCCGGCGCTCCGCTCGGACGCTCGGCGGTCTGGGCGATCAGCACGCCGACGATGATCAGCCCCGCCCCGACGAGCTGGATCGGCGCCAGGGTCTCGCGGAGGGCCAGCCAGGCCAGGGTCACGATGATCAGCGGCTCGACGGTGCTCACGAGCGCGGCCTGGGCCGCCCCGATCCGGCGCGAGCCCGCGTAGAACGTCTGGATTGCGAGGAACGTGCCGGCGAACCCGATCGCCGCCAGGAACGGCCAGGCGCCGGCCGGGATCCGGCCCGGCAGGTACGCCCGACCGGTCGCGAGCGCTCCGACCACGAAGACGATGGCCGTCGCGGTGATCATCAGAGCGCTCGCCGTCGACGCGTCGTCGACCTGGCTCGCGTCCGTGCGCTCGTGGGCGAGGTGATCGGACCGCTCGCCGGCGAGACGGGCCGACAGGATGATCCAACCGGCGTAGATCACGGGCGACGCCAGCACGAGGGCGATACCGGCGAGGGGCGGGGGCGTCGCGAGGTCGACCCCACCCAGGGCCAGGACGACGCCGACGAGCGCAATGCCGAGCGCGATCCACGGCCGGCGGCCAGTCAGGCGTGTCGCGAACCGGACGGAGAGGACGGCCACGATCGCCGGGTAGAGATACACGAGCACGCCCGCGAGTGACGCCGGCACGGTCTCGAGGCCCGCGTAGTACGTCCCGGCATTGCCCGTGTACCAGACGCCGAGAAGCGCCGCGGCGACCGCCTGGCGCCGGCCGATCCGGCGGAGCGAGGCGCGCCGCGTCGGCGAGACGAGGATCCACGCCCATGCGAGGCCTGCGCCGATCGTGAACCGCCAGGCGAGGAGCTGAAGCCAGTCCAGGCCGGTCGCATAGATCGGCTTGGAGAGGACCGTGCCGGATCCGAACCCCGCGGCCGAGATCACGATGAGGGCAACGCCCAGGGCCCGACGGCGATCCACGGTCGGAGGCTAGCAGCCGGCCGTCGAGGGCCTGGGCGCGTTGCGGCTATCGACGCGTTGGACCCGTTGCGGCCGCCACCCGCTCAGTGGGGCTGCGGTGTCCCGTCTCCCTGGCGTTCCGCGTTGGCCTGCGCCTCCGGATCGGCGACTTCGCTGGTCGACGCGATGCCAGAGGTGACCACCTCGCGTTCGGTCTCGTCGACGTCGTCGGGCTTGTCGGATCGAGCTGCGCCGGGCGTATGGCGCTCGAGCTCGGTCTTCGCGTCGTCCTCGAGACCCGCGGATCCTCCTCGGAAGGCCCCGGTCGGGTCGCTCTCGCGCTGGTCCATCGATCGTCTCCTTCGTGGGCTGGGCGCTCCACGGTCGCCGACCTCCGCTTGCGTGAACGCGGTGGCCGGACCGTCTCGATGTCGCATGCGCGTGGCAACGGCCGGCCCGGCCACACGGCCGCAGCGGGACGAACGGCTACACTTGGCCGCGTGACTGAACTGTCCGAGGGCGCTGTTGCCGCGCGCGTCCCCTCCCTCGTCGACGAGCGTCTCCAGGTCCTCGCCCGGCGCGAGCCGGTGACGGTGGCGCCGCACACGAGCCTGGCCGACTGCCTGGCCGCCATCCGCCGCGGCGGGACCGGCGATTCGGTCTTCGTGGTCGACGCGGACGGCCGGCTCGCGGGCGTCCTCACGGAGCGCGACATCTTCGGCCGGCTCGTCGGCGGAGACGTCCCGCCGATCGACCTGGCCCAGCCGGTCGAGACGCTGATGACGACGAAGCCTCACCACCTGCATCTCGAGGAAACGGTTCGGGACGCGATCGAGCTGATGCAGACCGGCCGCTACCGGAACGTGCCGCTCCTCGACGACGACGACATTCTCCAGGGCGTGATCCGGCCACAGGACATCCTCAAGTACCTCGCCGAGGCGTTCCCCGAGGAGCTCCTCAACCTGCCGCCGCGTCCGCACCAGACCATGAAGCGAGCCGAAGGGGGCTGACAACCAGGTGACCACCACCCGCGAGACCGAGCCGCTGACCCAGGAGCTCGATCGCGTCACGATCCGCTTCGCCGGCGACTCGGGCGACGGCATGCAGCTGACCGGTACCCAGTTCACCCGGACGGCGGCCGTCTACGGCAACGACATCAGCACCCTGCCCGATTACCCGGCCGAGATCCGGGCGCCGGCCGGCTCGCTGCCGGGCGTGTCGGGCTTCCAGATCAGCTTCAGCTCGAGCGAGATCCACACCCCCGGCGACCAGCCGGACGTGCTCGTCGCGATGAACCCGGCGGCGCTGAAGACGAACGTCGGGGACCTGCCGGCCGGCGGCGCGTTGATCGTCAACAGCGACGCGTTCACCGCCGCGAACCTGACGAAGGCCGGCTACGCCGCGAACCCACTCCAGGATGGGTCGCTCAAGCAATACGCCCTGTTCGAAATTCCGATCTCGACCCTGAACGAGCGCTCGCTCGACGGGCTCGACATGACCTCCAAGCAGAAGGATCTGACGAAGAACTTCTTTGCCCTCGGGATCATGTTCTGGCTCTACGGCCGGGATTACGACGGGACGGTCCGCTGGATCGACGAGAAGTTCGGCAAGCGGCCCGTCGTGGCCGAGGCGAACACCCGGGCGCTGAAGGCCGGCTACGCGTTCGGCGAGACGACCGAGATCTTCCACACCCACTACCGCGTGGCGCCGGCCCACCTCGCGCCGGGCACGTACCGCAACATCACCGGCAACGAGGCGACCGCGCTCGGCATGCTGGCGGCCTCGAAGCTCGCCCAGCGCCCGCTGTTCTACGGCTCGTATCCGATCACTCCCGCCTCGGACATCCTCCACCAGCTGTCGGGCTACAAGAACTTCGGGGTCAAGACGTTCCAGGCCGAGGACGAGATCGCCGCGATCGGCGCCGCGATCGGCGCGGCCTACGGCGGGGCGATGGGCCTGACCGCGTCGTCCGGGCCGGGCATCGCCCTGAAGTCCGAGGCGCTCGGGCTGGCCGTCATGGTCGAGCTCCCGCTCGTCGTGATCGACGTCCAGCGGGCCGGACCCTCGACGGGCATGCCGACGAAGACCGAGCAGGCGGATCTCCTCCAGGTGATGTTCGGGCGGAACAGCGATTCGCCCCTGCCGGTGGTCGCGCCGGCCACGCCGGGCGAATGCTTCGACTTCGCCATCGAGGCCTGGCGTCTCGCCCTGAAGTACGTCACCCCGGTCGTGTACCTGTCCGACGCGTTCCTAGCGACCGGCGCCGAGCCGTGGAAGATCCCGTCGCTCGACGACCTCCCGGACATCTCGGTCTCGAACTGGACGCAGAAAGAGGGCTTCCATCCCTACGAGCGCGACCCGAAGACCCTCGCCCGCCGCTGGGCCGTTCCGGGGACGCCGGGCCTCGAGCATCGGGTCGGCGGTCTCGAGAAGGCCGACATCACCGGCAACGTCAGCTACGACCCGGACAACCACCACCGGATGCAGCTCCTCCGCCAGGCGAAGGTCGCCCGGATCGCCGACGACATCGCCCCGCTCGATGTCTTCGGCCCGGACCGCGGCGACCTGCTCATCCTGGGCTGGGGCTCGACGTACGGCGCGATCCGGAGCGCGGTCGAGCGCCTTCTCGGCGAAGGCCGGAGCATCGCCCACGCCCACCTCCGCCACCTCAACCCCTTCCCGGCCAACACAGAGAAGGTCCTCCGGAGCTACCGCCGGGTCCTGATCCCGGAGGTCAACCTCGGCCAGCTCCTGATGCTGATCCGGGCCCAGTTCCTCATCGACGCCGAGGGCTACGACCGGGTCCGCGGCAAGCCGTTCACGATCGCCGAGATCGTGGCCCAGGCCGAGCGGCTGCTGAGCCTTGCGGACTAGAAGAGAACGAGACCGATGACCGAATTCAACGCCGACGCCAGCGCGGCTCCCCAGCCGCCGTTGAGCCCGGAGAACGCCGCGATCATCCAGCTGACCCGGAAGGACTTCGTGTCCGACCAGGAGGTCCGCTGGTGCCCGGGCTGCGGCGATTACTCGATCCTCGCCCAGACCCAGAAGCAGATGCCCGACTTCGGCGTGCCGAAGGAGAACATCGTCTTCATCAGCGGGATCGGCTGCTCGGGCCGGCTGCCGTACTACATGAACACGTACGGCTTCCACACGATCCACGGCCGCGCGCCGACGCTCGCCACCGGGCTCAAGGCGGCCCGGCCGGAACTGATGGTCTGGGTGATCACCGGCGACGGCGACGCGCTGTCGATCGGCGGCAACCACATCCTCCACTCGATGCGCCGCAACGTCGACATCACGCTCGTGATGTTCAACAACCGGATCTACGGGCTGACGAAGGGCCAGGCCTCGCCGACGTCGGAGTTCGGCAAGAAGACGAAGTCGACGCCGGCCGGCACCGTCGATACGCCGATCCAGCCGCTGACCGTGGCCCTCGCCGCCGAGGCGTCGTTCGTCGCCCGGAGCGTCGACACCCACACGGAGCACCTCCAGCAGACCCTCCAGCGGGCAGGCATGCACCACGGCTCGACGTTCGTCGAGGTCCTCCAGCACTGCAACATCTTCAACGACGGGGCCTGGCGCGACTTCACCGATCGCGAGGTCCGCGAGTACCGGATGCTCGTCCTCGAGCACGGCAAGCCGATGATCTTCGGCAGGGACCGCGACAAGGGGATCCGCCTGCGCGGCCTCCATCCGGAGGTCGTGACGATCGGTGAGAACGGCGTCACCGAGGCCGACCTCCTCGTCCACGACGAGCAGGCCGCGGAGCCGTATCTCGCGCTGATGCTGTCGCGGATGTTCTGGCCGGACTACCCGGTCCCGGTCGGCATCCTGCGGGCCGTCCCGCGACCGACCCACGACCAGCTCATCGAGCAGCAGATCTCGGCCGCGGTCGCCCGGTCCGGCGCGGGCGATCTCGCCGAGGCGCTGGCGTCGGGCGAGACCTGGACCGTCGAGTAGGGCGGAGGACCGCGATGCGCTGCCCGACGTGTGGCCACGAGAACCTGCTCGGCTCCGACGTCTGCGACAACTGCGGCTCGGACCTCGCCGGCCACGACACGCCGCAATCGCCGACGACGTTCCGCGGCCAGCTCCTCGGCGAGCGCCTCGATGCGCTCGGGATCGCGCCGCCCGAGACGCTCGACATCGACGCGAACGTCGACGAGGCGATCCGGCGGATGCACGACAAGGGCGTCGACTGCATCCTCGTGACGGCGGCCGGCCGGCTGGTCGGCATCTTCACCGACCGCGATGCCGTCGTGAAGGTCGCCGGCCAGGACGTCGGGAACCGCTCGATCTCGACCCTGATGACCCGCGACCCGGTCCTCCTCCGCCACGACGAGACGATCGCGGTCGCGATCAACAAGATGGCCGTCGGCGGCTTCCGCCACATCCCGATCGTGGAGCAGGGCCGGCCGACCGGCGTCGTGACCGCCCGCGACGTCTTCCGCCATCTCGTCGAGTCGCTCGCTTGATGCCGGGCGCGGCCGATCGTGGCTGACGAGACGGCGCCCGCCCGCATCCTCGTGCTCGCCGACGATCTCATCTGGTCGACCCGCCTCGTCGGTCACGTCCGGTCCGCGGGCTTCGCCCCGATCGGCGTTCGGTCGGCCGAGGCGTTCGGCGCCGGCCTGTCCGATGCCGGGGGCGCGATCGTCGATCTCACGAGCCGCGCCTACGACGGCCTGGCGGCGATCGCCTCCGCCCGGGATGCGGGCGTTCCGGTCCTGGCCGTCGGCCAGCACGACGACCACATCCTGCGCCGCGACGCCCTCGCGGTCGGGGCCGACCGGGTGCTCGCCTACCGCAAGCTGTTCGAGGATGGGCCCGCGACGATCACGCGCTGGATGACGGCAGCGACCACCCGAGCCATGGAGACTCCGATCCGATGACGACCGCGACGACGCCCACGCCCACGATCCCGGCCGAGCGCTACGCCGAGCGGCTGCGTCGATTCGGCGGCCTGGTCGCCGAGCGCGGCCTGGTCGCCGCCCTCATCGGCGTCGGTCCCGATCTCGACTACCTGACCGGGTACCGGGCGATGCCCCTGGAGCGCCTCACGATGCTGGTCGTCGTCGCCGGCGCGGCGCCGGTTCTCGTCGTTCCCCGGCTCGAGGAGCCGGCAGCCCGCGCCGGGACCCGGACCGCGCTCGAGATCGCGACGTGGATGGAGACCGACGACCCGCACGCGCTTGTCGCGGACCTCGTCCGCCGGGGTCCGCGGTGGACCGCCGGCCGGGCCACGATCGGCGTCTCCGACCGCCTCTGGTCGTCGCAATTGCTCCGCCTCCAGGCCGCCCTGCCGGACGCCACGTGGACGTCGGCCACGGCCGTCCTTGGGGATCTGCGCATGATCAAGGATCCCGACGAGATCGAGCTGCTCCGCCTGGCCGGGGCAGCGGCCGATCGGGTGGTCGACCAGATCGCCTCGGGCCGGCTCGTCGGACGAACGGAGGCGGACGTCGCCGACGAGGTCCGGCGGCGGCTCCATGCCGAGGGTCACGAGCTCGCGGAATTCGCGATCGTCGCGTCCGGGCCGAACTCCGCGTCGCCCCACCACGCCGCATCGGACCGGGTGATCCAGGCCGGCGAGCCGATCGTCCTCGACATCGGCGGCGCGCTCGGCGGCTACGGCAGCGACACGACCCGGACCCTGTGGGTCACCGGCGGAGATGACGCCAAGGGCCCGACCGAGGAGTTCCGGCACCTGTTCGGCGTTCTGCTCACGTCCCAGGTGGCGGCGACCCGCGCCGTCCGACCCGGCGTCGCGGCCGAGGCGATCGACAAGACGGCCCGCGACATCATCGACGGCGAGGGCTACGGGGAGAACTTCTTCCATCGGACCGGCCACGGGATCGGGCTCGAGGGCCATGAGGAGCCGTACCTGGTCGCGGGCAACGGCGAGGCGCTCGGCGAGGGCATGGCCTTCAGCATCGAGCCCGGGATCTACCTCCCCGGCCGTTACGGCGCGCGGATCGAGGACATCGTCGTGTGCGGCGCCGACGGCCCGATCGTGCTCAACAACGAGCCACGCGAGCTCCGGGTGGTGAGCGGCTGAGGCTCGACCGCCGCGAGCACCGGCCGAGCAGGCTCCCGGGTCTCCGCCTGCCCGGTCCGGGTCGGCCCACCCGGACCGCGGTATCATCGGGCGACGACGGGCCGGTCCGGTCCGCCCTCACGGCTGAAACGATGACCTCGTCCTTCCCGCGGCGCCCCGGCGCCGTCGTCACCAACGCCGCACCGGCCTGCCGCCGGGGCGCCCACCGCCGATGAGCCGGCGGCACCACGGCAACCGACCGCATCGGTCGAACGGCCCAGCGCGGCCGACGGATCCGGTCCGGTCGGGTCTGGACGCGCCCGCCACGGCCGCCGATCTCGGCGAGCGGGCCGCCCGTTCAACGCCCGATCCCGAGTCGACGACCGGTCCGGGCGGGTTCGTGGCCGGCGGTCCAGGCCCCGATCCGGCGACGTCCGGGTCTTCGGCGCAACCCGCCCCGCGCATGCACCCCGTGCACGCGGAAGGTCCGGCGCGGCCGGATCTGACGGCGCCGGATCTGACGGCGCCGGATCGCCCCGGGCCCGCTTTCCGCCTGCCGGAGCACCGATCGGGGCCGGAGCGGGGAGCCCCGGTCGTCCCGGATCGCCCGGCTGAACCGGAGCAACACACCGACGGCCCGACGGCCGACGGACCACATTCGGAGCGGGACGGACGCGGCCTGCGCCCGGACCCGGCCACGAGCGTGGCGGTGACGGGCTGCACCGCCCCGCAGCTCCGCCGGTTCATCAAGAGCCGGCCTTACGTGCCGATGCACGAGCTGCGCCGCCGGTTCGGGATCAACGGCACCGAGGACGACGTGTCCTCGATCGACCTCGGCGGCCACCGCGTGTATGTCGGCCTTCCGCCGCGCGAGGGCTCGCTCCTCGGCGAGCTGCTCCGGGGCGGCGACATCGGCTACGAGCTGTCCCTCGACCCGCGAACGCCGATCGTCATCGGCCTGTATCCGATGCGTCCCGTCGCCCGGTCCTGAGGCCGCGCCGCCCTCGACCGTCCGCCCGCGCCGGCGTCCGCGGCGCGCGTGCCGCAACAGCCGGAACGTCGTTGGACAACCACGAACACAGTGTTGACCGCGCGCACCGTCGGCATCTTGACACCGCCCCTGTCGGATGTGACCGTTGACCCCGTACGTTCGTACCAGATACTGGCCCGACCATCGGGGTCAACGGTCACAGGCCGGGCATCACTCACGCACTGGCCGGGCAGGCCGCAGGACGTTCCGGAGTGCGCTCCGGCGAAAGGGATCACAGATGCGCGCGACATCGATGCGGAGGCTCGTCGGGGGAGCAGCCGCGCTCATGCTCGTCGGGACCATGCTCCTGACGACGGCCGGGTCCGCGATCGGGGCGGACACCCGAAAGGTCTACATCGGTCCCGACCCCGACCACGTCGTCGGCAACGGCACCCTGTCGTTCACGCCCGTCACGGCCGGCGGCGACAGCCTCTCGACGATCTACATCAAGAACATCGACAACCAGTCGCTGACCCACGTCGTGGTCACGATCGCGAAGAGCCAGAACGGCTCGACGATCTCGGACCAGGTCCTCGGCCCGAACGCGTCGAAGTGTGATTCCTCGATCGACCCGATCACCTGCGACTTCGGGAACCTGAAGGCGAACGCGACCCGCCAGTTCTCGATCATCATCCACGCGGGCCCCGCACCGTCGAGCGACCTCTCGGCCAAGATCGTCTTCAACGAGTCGAACAATCCGAATGGCGGGAACCAGCAGATCGAGTCGGCGGACGCGACGCTGCCGATCGGCGACGCCACGTGCGATCGGGTCGCAACCTTCCTGCCGCCCGGGATCGCCAAGCAGCTTCTGCCCGACGACGGCACGACCTGCTCCGGCGATGGCCAGCGCAGCGGCCTGATCATCCCCGCCTCGTCGGACGGCAGCATCGTCTCGGTCGACGATGGCACGTCGGCCACGGGCTGCGGCGCGTTCACCTGCCTCGGCAACCAGGTCGACGGAAACGTGAACAACGGCGCGACGGTCGTGCCGTACCTGCGTTGGTCGATCTTCTACTCGAACGCCGTCCTGGGCAGGGTCAACCCCGGCAGGGTTGCGTTCATCCACGGGACGACGATCATCCTGGCCGGCAACAAGGGCCTCTGCAAGAACGCGACCTCCGTCGACTGCCAGGAGCCGTACGTCGTCTCCACGGGCGGCGTGACGTTCATCATCCGGACCGCGACGAACGGTCTGATCAAGGGCGGGTTCTAGGGTCGGGTCGCCGTCGGGGCGAACCGCTCAGACCGCAGCCGGCTCCCCGAGCAGGCTGCGGACCCGCTGGACGGACGTCCGGTCCTCCTTCCGCTGGAACAGCTGCAGGGCCTCCCGCAAGGGGGGCTCTGCCTCGTTCTGGCGGCCGGCACGCTCGAGGACGAACGCGAGATCGACGAGCGCGCCCCCGAGCAGGCAGATGTCGACCGTTCCGCGGGCGAGCTCGACCGCCTGGCGGGCCAGCGCCTCGCCCGGCTCCGATTGTCCGGTCAGCGCGAAGATCCGAGCCCGGGCGGTCCGCCAGAAGACCTGCGAGGACACGTCGTCCTCGTCCGCGAGGTCCTCGGCCTGACGGCTGAACGCCTCGGCCTCGACCAGCTTGTCCTGGGCGACGAGGACCTGGGCGAGCAGGGCATCGACGGTCGAGCGGTAATACCGTTCGCCCATCGCGGCCAGGGCCAGGTCGTCGCGGCGGAGCTCGCGCTCGGCGGCCGGATAATCGCCGGCCAGCGCCTCGACCCGCGACGACTCCGTCGACAGCGTCGCTGACGTCACGCTCGGCCCGAGATCGGCGAGCGATGACGCGGCCCGGCGGTACAGGTCGCGGGCAAGGTCGAAGTCGCCGCTCATCGCGTGCATCTGGGCGAGGACCCCGAGGATCACGGACTCGGCCTTGCGGTCGCCCGTGACGTCCCGGACGAGCCCCTCGCAGGTCGCCAGGGCCACGCTCACCGGGGTCGGCCCGAGGAGGGCCGTCGTCGCGTAACCCATCGCACCGCGCGAGGCCATGCGCGTATCGCCCGCCGCCCGGGCGTGCTCCACGACGCGCTTCGCGGCATCGGCAGCCACGTCGTAGGCGCCGGTTGTCCCGTGGATGACCATCAGGAGCTGCCACGCGCGGGCGAGACCGGCCTCGTCGCCGGTCTCCACGAGGATCTGGATGGCCTCGGTCGTGTCGGCGATGGCCCGCTCGATCCCACCCTCGAGCTCCGAGAGGACGACATCGAGACGTCGAGCCGCGATGCGACTGCGTGCGGCCAGCCGTCGGTCCCCCAGGCGCTCGGCGATCGCGGCGCTCTCCGTGATGACGCCCCGCGACTCGTCGAACCGGCCCTCCTCCATGAGCGCATAGGCCAGGTCGCCCATCAGCTCGACCCGCCCGGGATCGTCCGTCGGCAGCAGGGCGACCGCCCGGCGCAGCAGGTTGCAGGCAGCGGGCGTGTCGCCACGAGCAAAGGCCCGGCGACCGGCCGAGGCGAGCTTGGCGGCGGCCCGGACCGCGATCGAGCGTCCCTGGTCGTCGAGCGGCCCGAGCTCCGATCGATACCGGACGGCCTGCTCGAGGTGATAGCCGAGGATCTCCTCGAACTCGGTCTCGCGACCGCGCTCGCGGTTGACGGGCTCGGCCCACTCGACGAACCGCTCGTGGAGCGTCGCCCGGGCTCGCTTGAGCAGGCTCTGGTAGGCCGCGTCCCGAACGAGGATGTGGTGGAAGCGGAACATGGCGTCATCGGCATCCGACACGAGCGGATGGACGAACTGCTTGCGATCCAGGGCGGCGAGGTGGCCGTCGACCTCGTCGCGGATCTGGTCCGGCACCAGCTGGGCGATCGCCGCGCCCGCGAACACGAGCCCGATGACGGCGGCCGGATCGACGACCGCGCGCTCCTCGCGGGAGAGGCCGTCGAGTCGCTCGGCGAGGAGGGCCGCGATCGTCGGCGGCACGACGACATCGCCGCCCGGGTCGCGCTCGCGGAGCAGGCTGACGATCTGCTCGATGTAGAGCGGGTTGCCCTCGGCGGCCGCGACGACCTTCTCCCGGGTCTCGGCCGAGAGCGCCACACCGGCGAGCAGGCGATCGATCATCGCCTCGACGTCGGCCGCGCCGAGCGGGGCCAGGTCGACCCGCTCGACCGCGGCCGTGGCCAGCCACTCGCCGTGGACGTCGACGAGCTCCGGCCGGGCCGAGCAGAGGATGAGGATCGAGCGATCGCGGACCGACTCGACGACATGGTCGAGGAACTCGATGAACGTCGCCTCCGCCGAGTGGATGTCGTCGATGACGATGACCAGGGGCCGCTCGACCGCCTGCGATTCGAGGAGCTTGCGGGCGCCCCAGAAGAGCTCCGCCACCGGATGGGACGAGCTCGACAGGCCGACGGCCGATGCGACCCGATCGACGATCGCGTCGCGATCCGGATCGTCCGTCGCGAGCAGGGCGCCGATTCGAGCGCGGGCCGCCTCCGGTGAGTCGTCCTCGCTGATCCGGGCGGCCGAACGAACGATCTCGACGAGCGGCCAGAACGTGATCCCGTCGCCCCACGCGAGGCAGCGCCCGCGGAACACGGAAGCTTCGGCTTCGACGCGTCCGATGAAGTCGGAGATCAGCCGGGTCTTGCCGACGCCGGCGTCGCCGATGACGGTGACCAGTCGCGCCGAGCGGCTCGTCGAGACCTCCGTCAGCGCGCCGCGCAGAACGTCCATCTCGGCTTCGCGCCCGACGAACGGCGCGGCGGCCGCCCCGACCCGCGCGACCGGTTCGGACCGGACATCGATCAGCCGGAAGGCCGGGACCGGCTCGGGCTTGCCCTTGAGCGTCAGCTCGAGGCGCTCGACCTCGACGTGGTTGCGCACGAGCTCGTAGGTGACCTCGCCGATCAGGATCTCGCCGGCGGGGGCGTTCTGCTCGAGACGGGCGGTGACGTTGACCGCATCGCCCGTGGCGAGGTTCTGGTCCGCATTCGGGTCGGTGTTGGCGACGATCTCGCCGGTGTTCACCCCGGTCCGGTTCGTGATCCGGACGCCGTAGTAGCGCTCGAGGTCCTCGTTGAGCGCGGCGAGGACCTTCTGCATGCTGTGCGCCGCGCGGACGGCGCGCAGGGCGTCGTCCTCGTGAGCCCGGACCAGCCCGAACACGGCCATGATCGCGTCGCCGATGTTCTTCTCGACCTTGCCGCCGTAGCGCTCGATCTCGACCGCCATCGAGCTGAAGTAGCGGGCCTTGATCTCGTTCATCGCCTCGGCGTCGATCGAGCCCGTGAGGGCGGTCGAGTCCTTCAGGTCGGTGAAGACGAGCGTGACGAACTTGCGGACCTCCTGGGCGGGCAGGATCGGCGCGGTTGCAGCCGGCTGCGGCCGCGCGGGCGCGAGGAGGCTGCCGAACGGGCTCGCGTCACCGCCCGCGGTCGAGGCCAGCGAGACGCCGTGATCGGCGCCCGCAGCGGATGGGGTCGAACCCCGGGACCGGGTCGAGGTCGGAGGCGCCGGGGAGGTCGCGGTCGAGCCGCCGTGGCCGCCGGGTGCGGTCCCGGTCGGCGCGACCGACGCCGAACCGGCGGCGAGCGGCGTTCCACAGAACCCGCAGAGCCGGAATTTCGATGGGTTCTCCTCGCCGCAGCCGCTGCAGACGATCGTCTCGGGAACAGGCGCCAGCGACGTCCCGCAGAACCCGCACAGGCGGAAGCGGGCCGGATTCTCCTCGCCGCAGGATGGGCAGGCGACCGTGTCCATGGCGGGAGGATACGACGGCGGGCATCGTTCGCCGCCTCGCACCGCGTACGATGCCGGGGAGCCGCGTGCGTCCGCGGCCGCGCAGGAGGTCACGGATGGCGGTCGGCGACGACGCGACGGCGAGGGAGGCCCTCCGCGCGAGCGGGCTCTTCGGTGCCGCGGACGAGGCCGCGATCGACGCCCTGATCCGCGTGCTCCGGATCCGCCGCTTCCGGCGCGGCGAGACGATCTTCCACCAGGGCGACCCGGGCGACGCCCTGTTCGTCCTGGCCAGCGGCTCGGTCAAGGTCGTCCTGCCCAGCGACGAGGGCGCCGAGCCGGCGATCGTCGCGATCCTCCGGACCGGCGAGTTCTTCGGGGAGCTCGCGATCCTCGACGGGGCGCCCCACTCGGCGACGATCGTCGCGGTCGAGGCGACCGAGACGCTCGTCCTCAACCGCGAGGCATTCCTCGACCTGATCGACGCCGACGCCGGCCTGCGACGGGCCCTGCTCGCCTCGCTCGCGACCGAGATCCGGCGGTTGACCGGCCACGTCGAGGACCTCCACTTCCTCGACCTGCCCGGCCGTCTCGCGTCCCGGATCGTCCGCCTCGCCGCGAGCGCCGGGGCAACGAGCGGCGAGGCGCGGATCGCCTGGCCGTATACGCAGTCCGAGCTGGCCGGGATGATCGGCGGGTCACGCCAGTCGGTGAACCGGCTCCTCGCCGACCTCACCGATCAGGGCCTCGTTCGGCTCGAGCGCGACCATCTGGTCGTGGTCGACGTCGAGGCCCTGGCGCGGACCGTGGAGCGGTGACGGCGGGGTGACCGGCGCACCCGCCGGGCCGGATCCCCTGGTCCCGACCCTCCATGCCGTCGCGGTCCGGGTCGAGGCAGCGCGCCGGCTCGTGCCGCCGGCCGGCACGGCCGTCCTCCGCTCCATCGTCGAGGCGACCGCGGCGCTCTTCGGAGCGGAGGCTGCCTCGCTCGCCCTGCACGATCCGGCGACCGGTCGCCTCGTCTTCCAGGTCGCGGCCGGCGAGCAGGGCCAGGCGGTGGTCGGGCTGGCGATCGGGTCGAGCGAGGGCGTGGCCGGTTACGTGTTCTCGACCGGCCAGCCGCTCGCGCTCTCGGACGTCGCACGCGACGCGCGGTTCGGGCGCGAGGCCGCGGAGCAGACCGGCTACGTCCCGCGTTCGCTGATCGCGGTTCCGCTGGTCGACGACGTCGGGATCCTGGGCGTGCTCGAGGTCCTCGACAAGCGCGGCGATGGCGCGTTCGACCTGCGCGACGTGGAGCTCGCGACGGTCTTCGCGCGCCAGGCGACGGTCGCGATCCGGGCCAGCCGGATCGAGCGTGACACCGCGGCCCTGCTGCGCGCCGTCCTCGTCGCGGTCGACGGGGCAGCACCGGCCGACTCCGCCGCGGACCCCGAGGGCGCCGCGCTCGATGCCCTCATCGCGGCCGAGGTCGCTCGGCTGGACGCGGACGGCGACGACCCGCTCTGGGCGATCGCGGACGAGATCGCCCGGCTCCGGACGACCGATCCCGGCCAGCTCGAGCTGGTCCGCGACCTCCTCGCGGTCCTGGTCAGACGGGCCGAGCGGGGTCGCCTCGGTCGCGCCCGATCGGCCGACGCCGAAGCCCGCTGAGCGCACGCCGATGAGCACCGCTCTGCCGGCCTGGAGCGAGCCGTTCGCGGCGGATCACCGGGCCGACCTGCGCCGGATGGCCCCATTCGAGCGAATCGACCGGTCCTGGGCATTCGGCGACGGTGCGGCGGACGGGGTCGTCGTGGCCGTCGTCGACTCGGGGGTCGAGGGTGAGCATCCCGCGGTCGGCGGGGCGCTCCGCGAGAGCGTCCGCGTCGAGCTCCACGGCGACGACGCGCAGATCGTTCCGGACGAGCCGATCGACGCCGTCGGCCACGGGACGGCCTGCGCCGGGATCATTCACGGCCTCGCGCCCGGCGCGACGATCCTGTCGGTGCGCGTCCTCGGCGCCGACAATCGCGGCAAGGGCCTCGCCTTCGCGACCGGTCTCGAGTGGGCCATCGAGCACGGGGCGTCGATCGTCAACCTGAGCCTGTCATCGCGCAGCGAGTCGCTGTTCGCGACGTTCCACGACCTCGTCGATCGCGCGTACTTCGCGAACGTCCTGCTCGTCTGCGCGGCCAACAACGTCGCCGTCGCGAGCTATCCGTCGCTCTTCGCCTCGGTCGTGTCGGTCGCCGCGCACGACGTCCGGGATCCCGACGTGTGGTTCTACAACCCGCGTCCGCCGGTCGAGTTCGGGGCCTACGGGCTCGACGTCGACGTCGCCTGGAAGGCCGCCAGCCGGATCGTGGCGACGGGCAACAGCTTCGCGGCACCGCACATCACGGGCCTCGCGGCGCGGGTCCGGGCGACCCACCCCGGGGCGACTCCGTTCGAGGTCAAGACGATCCTGGCTGCGACGGCGACCGCGACCGGCTGACGCCGACCGGCCGCGAACACGCCGGGCGCGCACACAGATGCCGCGAGCGCGCTGGCGGCGGGCACGAAGACGCCCCGCCCGGGACGGCCAGGCGGGGCGTGTGGGCGGCGGGGTCTCCGCCCTGGGTCAATTCGCGAGGAGCGTCAGGCTCGATGGCCCTCGGTGTCGTCGTCGGTCGTGTCGACCGCGATCCGGTCGCCGCCCGTGCCGGGCATGCCGGGGCTGAGGCGCTCGCCCTTGGTGTGGCCCATCGCGTGGCCCTCGACGTCGGTTCCGTCGAGCTCGCCGCTGCCGATCGGCCGGCGCAGGTTGTCGCCACCGGTTCCGGGCAGGCCCGGCAGGAATCGCTCCTGCGATCCCTGGCTGTGGCCCTCCACGTCGCCGTCGACGGGGGGTCCGTCGTGCTCGGGGCCGAGGCCGCCGTCACCGTCGGCGATCGCCTGCTCCCGTGGCAGCCGGCTGAACTTCTTCATGTCGAAAACCCTCCGGGTTGACCCCGCTGCGCTCCGGTGCTGTCCGGCGCCCTTTGTGTTGTCGCCCACGATACCCGCGCGACCGACGACCGGCCGATCTCCAGAACGACCGGGCCGCTGTCAACTGCGGCACATCGCCGGAATCGCCGCCCTGCCGCCTCAGTAGCTCTTCGGCAACGCCTCGGCGCTCGGGCGCGGTGTCCGGAGGTCCTTGAGCGACGCTTGGTCGACGCCCGAATACCGCGGCAGGTCGGCGGCGTTCGTCCGGTTCAGGCGCTCGGTCAGCTTCGAGAGGAAGAGCGAGCCGAGCTCCGGCACGGTCATCAGGGCGCGAAGGGCCGGCGCGGGCACCTCGACGATCGTCGTCGGCTCCTCGGCCACGACCGTCGCGGTGCGCAAGCTGCCCGTCAGGGCAGCGATCTCCCCGAAGAAGTCGCCGGCCGCCATCGACGACAGGGACCGGTAGCTGCCGTCCGGCTCCGGCGTGCCGGCCGCGGCCCGACCGTCGAGGATGAAGTACGCGGCATCGCCGACCTCGCCGACGCCCACGATCGTTGCCCCGGCCGGCACCTCGCGGACCGTCGCCGCGCCGACGAGTGCCTTCCGTTGCTCGGCATCGAGCCGGCCGAGCGCCGGGAGGTGACCGGCGAGGCCGTCGAAGTCTGCAAGCGTGGCCGGCCGGACGAGAACGGGCACCTGCGGGGCGGCGGATGCGCTCCGGAGCGCGGACATCGCCCTCCGCCACTCGGCGGCCGGCCGTCCGATCCCGGGCACGACACCCGTCCACAGGCCGACCAGCACGAGCACGATCGACGACCCGACGACGAGGATGCGGATCGGAATGACGTCGGCCAGGCCGGCCAGGGCGATGCCGACCAGGAAGGTCACGTCGCGCACGACGGCGAACGCCGAGAAGACCCGGCCGCGGAGCTCACGCGGCGTCGACCGCTGGAGGAGGACCCGTCGCGAGATCGACGACGGCGCGTTGAAGAAGCCCGAGGCGGTGACGAGCAGGATCGCGACGACGATCGACGTGGAGAGCCCGTACAGCACGCCGATGAGGCCCATCGCGATCGTGGCGACGACGATCCACGAACCCTCCCGGAATCGATCGGCGAACCGGGCCATCATCAGGCTGCCCACGACGAAGCCGACGGACGTGAAGCCCTCCTGGAGGCCGTACTCGAACTCGGTCGCGTGCAGGGCGTTGATCGCGAACGGGAGCAGGAGGACGTTCCACAGGCCGAACGAGAAGTACACCGGAATGCCGGTGGCCAGCAGGTTGCGCAGGATCGGCGTCCCGAACAGCGTCGCGATGCCTTCCTTGAGGTTGGCGACCACGACCCCGACGCTCGTCTCCTCCTGCGTCTCGATCTTGCCGACCTTGATGAGCACGATCAGGGCGGCCGAGAACAGGAAGGTGAGCCCGTCGAGGTAGAAGGCCCACTCGATCGAGAAGGCGGTCGCGAGGAGCCCGGACAGGGCGAAACCGATCGAGGTCGACCCGAACGAGCTGATCATGATCCACGAGTTCGCGGCGGCGAGCTCCTCGTCCGACGCGACCTCCGGCAGCAGCGCGTCGTTGGCCGGGTTGAAGAACTGCGAGATCGTGCTGACAAGCGCAACGGCGACATACAGCAGGACGATGTTGATGTGAATCAGGAACGGGATCGAGACGACGATCACGGCTCGCAGCAGGTCCGCGATCACCATGATCTTGCGCCGGTCGTAGCGGTCGACGAAGACGCCAGCGATCAACCCGACGATCAGCGTCGGGACGGCGGTGGCAACGAACATCAGCCCGACGGCCGCGGCCGAGTGGGTCTCCCGGAAGACGAGGATTCCGGCCGCGAGGTCGGTCAGGGCGGTCCCGATGGTCGAAACGAGCTGGGCCGACCAGAGCAGCCGGAAGTCACGCTTGCGGAAGACCGAGAAGGTGGAGGCAGGCGGCCCGACCGGAGCCGGCGCGGCGTCCGCCGACGGGCTCGGGTCGGCGGTCTCGGTTCCCGCGTCGGTCACGGATCCATCCCTCTCACGCCGCGGACGGCCGGCGTGCACCGCATCCTGGTCCCCGTCGACTGGCCCGGAGTGTACCGAAGCGCCGCCGGGTCGATGAGCCGGTTCGGGGCGCCCCGGCGCGACGGCGCCTCGCCGGTCAGTCGCGGAGGAAACGCGCCGGCAGGCTCACGCCCTCGATCGCCAGCAGCTCGCGCTTGATCGCGAGGAGCTCGTCGCGGCTCCCGAACCAGTCCCCGCCATAGCCGCCGATCGACCCGTCGCCCGCGATCACCCGGTGGCAGGGGATCGCGAGCCCGATCGGGTTCCGCCCGACGGCGCCCCCGACGGCGCGCGCCGCGCCGCGCCGCCCGATCGAGCGGGCCAGGCGGCCGTAGCTCGTGACCTCGCCCCAGCGCAGCGTGCGCACGCCGCCGAGGACGTTTCGATCCCACGCCCCCCGGTCGGCGAGATCGAGCGGCAGCGACTCGAGCATCGCCGGGTCGCCATCGAGGAACGCGACGACGGCCGCGACCGCGCGATCGAGGAGGGGATTGTGGCCGCCCGGCGAAGGCTCGCGACCGGTCCGCCGCGCGACGTCGGCGACGAACGGCTCGGGCGGTGACAGCACGGCCAGCCCGACGACCGCGTCGCGGCTCGCGGCCAGGTGAATCGGCCCCCATGGCGCGGGGACCGCGGCGACCTGGAACGGGCGGCTCGTCATCCGCCCATCTTCGGCAATTCCGGCGTTGCGCGCGGGCGCCGACGTGCAAGGCTCGTGCAAGAGCCTCCCCGGCCACGCGCGACCGCCCGACACCCGGCGACGGCGAACATGAGGCACGCGGAGCGAAGCTCATGGTTGCTGAACAGGAACCACGGCCGACGCTCGTTCTCAACCCGGCGGACGACGAGGAATTTCGCTCGGCGGCCCAGCACCTGGTCGAGAGTGGGTTCGTGGAGCCGTTACTGCTCCAGGACTGCCTGCGGCTCCGTTGGCCGCGGGCGATCGTGCGTCCCCGCGAGCTGGCCGGCGAACGGACCCAGATCTGGTACGTCTATCGGGACGGCCACTGGGTTCATCCGGCAGGCGGATCGCGAGCACCACGACCCGCGGCTCCAGGAGGCTGACATGCCCGACGATCCGAACCGAGCCCAGGGAACGCCGGCCGACGAGCCCGCCGACCCGGCTGACCCGGCGCGCCCCCGATCGACGTCCGACGAGGCCGCCGCCGAGGAGGACCTCCGGTCGACCGGCGAATCGATCGAGTCCGACCTTCGACGGCTGGCCTCGGTCGAAGCCGACAAACGCTCGCTCGACGCCGAGGATCCGCTCATCGATCGACTGTCCGAGGAGGCCGTCCAGCTCGCGGATCGCATTGCCCACGAAGCCCGGGCCGAGCGTCAGCTGAGCGGGGAGATCGGCTGATCGTCGGCCGCTGATCGGCTGATCGTCGGCCGCTGACGGGTCGCGGCGGTCCGTCCACGGGGGACCGTTCGCGGCTCGCCCTGATATACTCCCCGGGAGTATGACGACCGAGACGCTCGCCACGACGACCCCGGCGCCGGCCGCACCCGCGCTGGTCGAGCTCGAGCTTCCGATCGCCGGCATGACCTGCGCGTCGTGCGTGAACCGGATCGAGCGCTTCCTGCGCAAGAGCGACGGCGTCGATTCCGCCTCGGTCAATCTCGCGACCGAGATCGCGACGATCCGCTACCGCCCCGAACGGACCGGCCGATCCGAGCTCGCCCGGACGATCGAGGCGGCGGGCTACGACCTCAAGCCGCCGCCGACCGACGAGGAGCAGGCCGCACGACGGACGCTCCGGAGCGCCGCCGAGGCCGACGACCGCCTGCGCGCCGCGGAGGCCGGTCGGCTCCTGCGCGACGCCGTGATCGCGATCGCGGTGTCGATCGCGATCATGGTCGCGATGTTCTGGCCGCAGACATCGATCGCGATGGAGTCGATCAATCGCCTGGCCCTGATTCCGGCGACCCTCGTCCAGGCGTGGGTCGGCCGGCGCTTCTACGGATCGGCATGGCGAGCGGCCCGCCACGGCGGCGCGACGATGGACACCCTCGTCGCCGTCGGCACGACTGCCGCCTGGGCGTACAGCGTCGTCGTCACCCTGAATCCGTCGTGGGTCCACGAGGCCGGCCTGCACCCGGAGACGTATTTCGACAGCTCGACGATCGTCCTCGGCCTCGTCGTCCTCGGGCGCTGGCTGGAGGCGCGGGCAAAGACCCGGGCGAGCGGCGCGATCCGCCGTCTGATCGGCCTCCAGGCCACGTCGGCCCAGCTGATCGAACCCCGCGGCGACCGTGCGGTGCCCGTCGAGGAGATCCAGCCGGGCGACCTGCTTCGAGTCCGGCCCGGCGATCGCCTGCCGGTCGACGGGATCGTCGTCGACGGCGGATCGGCCGTCGACGAATCGATGCTCACCGGTGAGCCCGTGCCCGTCGTCAAGGGCGTCGGCGACGAGGTGTTCGGGGCGACCGTGAACACGAGCGGAACCTTCGCCTTCCGGGCGACGCGGGTCGGTGCGGACACGGCCCTCGCCCGGATCGTCTCGCTCGTCGAGCACGCCCAGGGCTCGAAAGCGCCGATCCAGCGGCTGGCGGACCGGATCAGCGAGATCTTCGTGCCGGGGGTTCTCGTCATCGCCGGCCTCACCTTCGCCGCCTGGTACCTGTTCGGGGCCGAGCCGCGCCTGACTCTTGCCCTGAGCTCGTTCATCGGCGTCGTGATCATCGCCTGCCCCTGCGCGATGGGCCTTGCGACGCCGACCGCAATCCTCGTCGGCACCGGCCGCGGGGCGGAGGCCGGAATCCTGTTCCGGGGCGGGGCCGCCCTCGAGCGTGCCCACCGGATCGACACGGTCGTGTTCGACAAGACCGGCACGCTGACCGCCGGTCGCCCGACCGCCGCCGAGATCGAGCCGGTCGGGGGCTGGTCCGCCCCGGAGCTGCTCGATCTTGCCGCGTCGCTCGAGACCGGCAGCGAGCACCCGCTGGGGGGCGCGATCGTCGCCCGGGCCCGTGCGGACGAGCTCGGGTTCCGGCCGGTGTCGGCATTCGCGTCGGCGGCCGGCCACGGGGTCGAAGGGGTCGTCGACGGGCGGCGCGTCGTCGTCGGTACCGCGAGCCTGCTTCGCGATCGGGGCATCGACCCCACGGACCTGGTCGAGCGAGCGGCCGGGATCGCGGCGGCCGGCCGGACGCCGGTGTGGGTCGCGATCGACGGCCTGCTGGCGGGGATCGTCGCCATCAGCGACCCGGTCAAGCCCGAGAGTCGGGCGGCGGTCGCCGAGCTGCAGGCGGCGGGCATCGACGTGTGGCTGATCAGCGGCGATCAGGCGGGGACGGCCGCGGCGGTCGCCGCCCAGGTCGGGATCGACCCCGGGCGCGTTCGGGCCGAGGTCCTGCCGGCCGCCAAGGAGGCCGCCGTGGCCGAGCTCCAGGCGAGCGGCCGGGTCGTGGCCATGGTCGGCGACGGAATCAACGATGCCCCGGCCCTCGCCCGGGCGGACGTCGGCATCGCGATCGGGAGCGGGGCGGACGTCGCGATCGAGGCGGCCGGCATCACGCTGGTCGGTGGAGATCCGCGCGGCGTGCCGGCCGCGATCGCCCTGTCGCGAGCGACGATGGCGGTTGTCCGCGAGAACCTGTTCTGGGCCTTCGCGTACAACGTGATCCTCATCCCGGTCGCAATGGGCGTCCTCGCACCGATCGGGATCACCCTCAGCCCGGCCCTGGCCGCGGCGGCGATGGCCCTGTCGTCGGTCGCCGTCGTCACCAACTCCCTCCGCCTGCGCGCCTTCGACGCCCGTCCGGACGCCGCCCGGCGGCCCATGGCGCGCGGTCCGTGGGCTCGTCTGCGGCGCGGCTGGTACCTCGTCGCGGTGGCCGTCGTCTCGCTGGCAGCCGCGGGTGGGGTCGTCGCCGCCGACCGGGCGATCGACGCCGGAGCGGTCAACGTGGCGGTCCGGGCCACCGATCTCCGGTTCGCGCCGTCGACGGTGAGCGTCCCGGCCGGCGCGTTCGTCGTCGTCCGGTTCACGAACGACGACCCGGTGTTCCACGACTGGATGGTGGAGGGACTGGCCAATCTCGACGCCGCCGCCCGTCCCGGCCAGACCCAGCGGATCCGGTTCCGGGTCGACACGCCAGGGACGTACCGGATCGTGTGTTCCGTCGCCGGCCATGCGGAGGCGGGCATGGTGGGCACCCTGATCGTCACGCCATGACGGTGCCGGCCCCTCGCCGACGCGTCGCGGTCGACGGCACGCCCGACGGGCGGGACCTCGACGGCGACTTCGGCCATCGGCTGAGCGTCGACGTCCGGTTCGGCGACACCGACGCGATGGGCCACGTCAACAATGCGGTGTACCTGACGTTCATCGAGGCCGCCCGGATCGGGTGGTGGATGGCGACGACCGGCGAGCCGCTCGAGCGCGTCGCCGGCCGCGCCGAGGGCCTCATCCTCGCCGAGGTCGAAGTGGCGTTCCGCTCGCCGGTCTTCTTCGGAGAGACCGTCGTCGTCGAGACGCGGCCGGGCCGGCTCGGCCGGACGAGCCTCGGTCTCGAGCACCGGCTCACCGCCTCGCGACCGGGTGGACCGGTCCGTCTCGTCGCGACCTGCCGGAGCGTCATCGTCCGCTACGACTACGAGGCCGAGACGCCCGTGCCGTGGCCAGCCGAGGTGATCTCCCGGATCGAGGCGTACGAGGGCCGCCCCCTCGGCGCCTGATCGGGCGTACGCGGACTCAGTCGGTCAGGCGCCGGAAGATCGCGACCGCGTTCTGCCCGCCGAACCCGAAGCCGTGGACGGCCACCGTGTCGACCTTCGCCGGGCGCGCGGTCAGCGGCACGTAGTCCAGGTCGCATTCCGGATCCGGGGTGTGCAGGTTGGCGGTCGGCGGGATCACCTGGTCGCGGATCGCCCCGATCGCGGCCAGGGCGGACGCGATGCCGGCCGCGCCGACGAGATGACCGATCATCGACTTCGGCGAGCTGATCGCCACCTTCCGGGCATGCGCTCCGTAGGCGGCCTTGATCGCCCGGGTCTCGGTCACGTCGTTGAGCGGCGTCGAGGTCCCGTGGGCGACGATGTAGTCGATCTCGTCGGGAGCGACGCCGCTGTTGCGCAGCGCTCCGGTCATCGCCCGGCTCTGACCGCGACCGGTCGGCTCGGGAGCGCTGATGTGGAAGGCGTCGGCCGTCAGGGCGCCGCCGAGAACCTCGGCGATCGGTGTTGCGCCGCGGGCCAGCGCATGGGCGAGCGATTCGATGACGACCAGGCCCGCGCCCTCGCCGAGGACGAATCCGTCGCGCGTGCCGTCGAACGGCCGGGACGCGGTCTCGGGTGAGTCGTTTCGACGCGAGAGCGCGCCCATGTTGGCGAGGGCCGCCACGCCCATCGGAACGACGGGCGCCTCCGATCCGCCGGCCAGCACCACGTCGCATTCGCCGCTCCTGATCAGGCGGAGCGCATCGTGGAAGGCGATGACCGATGTGGCACAGGCGGCGACCTGGGTCATGACCGGCCCGGTCAGATGCCACTCCATCGACAGCAGGGCCGCACCCATCGATCCCGACAGGGCCGGGACGGCGAACGCCGAGACGAAGCGCGGGCCCTTGGTGTCGTGGACGTGGGTCCCGTCGATGATCGCCTCGATCCCCCCGCCGCCGGTGTTCATGACGACGCCGACCCGGTCGCGCTCGTCCTCGCTCATCGCCGCAAAGTCGATGCCGCTGTCGGCGACGGCCTCCTTGCCGGCGGCCATCCCGAGGTGGATGAAGCGGGTCATCCGGCGCGCCATCTTCGCGTCCATGGCCGCGGTCGGGTCGAAGTCGAGCACCTCGGCGGCGATCCTGACCTCGAATGCCGAGGCGTCGAAGCCCTGGATCAGGCGCGTCCCCGTCACCCCGGCGACGAGGTTCGACCAGTACGTCGGAAAATCGTTCCCGATCGGCATGACCGCCCCGAGGCCGGTGACGACGGCGCGCCGCGCAGGATCAAGCTCGGGCAAGAAGATCTACCTCAGGGTTCGGGCTGCGCAGATTGTAGGGAGTCCGTTCCACTGCGTTCGTCGCGGATGGGCGGTCAGGCGAAGGCGAAGCCGAGCACCGGAGCGAGCGGCCTCGGATGGCCGTGAGCGAGGAGCGCAGGCTTCAACGCCCGCCTGGCCGTCCAGGCGCGACAGCCGTTATCAATCGCCGTCATACCGTTTGAAGATCACCGCCCCGTTGTGTCCGCCCAGGCCGATGTTGTTGCTCAGCGCGTAGCGGATCGGGCGGGGAGTGGCTTCGGTGACCACCCACAGGTCGCAGTCCGGGTCCGGGTCGCGATAGTTGATCGTCGGCGGGATGCACTGCTCGGCCACGGACATGACCGTCGCAAACGCCTCGAACGCGCCGGCCGCGCCCATCATGTGGCCGGTCATCGACTTCGTGCCGCTGATCGCCAGGGAGTTCCGGGCGGCCGCCGCGCGGTCGCCGAAGACCGTCCAGATCGCCTCGGCCTCGCGCTGGTCGCCGAGCGGCGTCGAGGTGCCGTGGGGATTGATCAGGTCGACCTCGTCAGCCGGAACGCCGCGCCGGTCGAGGGCCATCTTCATCGCCCGGGCGGAGCCTGTGCCGTTGGCGATCGGCTGGATCATGTCCCAGCCGTCGGCGGCCGAGCCGTAGCCGACGACCTCGGCGTAGATCTTCGCGCCGCGCGCCTTGGCGAGCTCGAGGTCCTCGAGGAACAGGCCCCCGGCACCCTCTCCGAGGACGAACCCGTCGCGGGTCTTGTCGAACGGCCGCGAGACCGTCTCGAGACCCTCGCCCGGACGAGGCATGCCCATGCCGCGCATGTTCGTGAAGCCTGCGTGGGCGGTCTCGAGCAGAGGCGCCTCGGTCGAGCCCGAGATGACCGCGATGCAATCGCCCCGGCGGATCGCCTCCGCTCCCTCGGCGACGCTGTGCGTCCCGGTCGCGCAGGCGCTCACGATGCACACGTTGTGGCCGATCGCCCCGGTCTCGATCGCGAGCATGCCGGACGTCGAATCGACGAGCGCGTTGGCGATGAACGTCGGCGGGACGCTCCGCGGGCCCTTCTCGTGGAGGTTGATCCAGGCGTCGATCATCAGCTGCTGGCCGCCAGCGCCCGAGCCGAACACGACGCCCACCTCCTCGCGATTGGCGTCGGTGATCTCGAACCCGGAGTCGGCGACGGCCTGCTTGCCGGCCGCGACCCCGAACCACATCGCGCTCTCGCTGCGACGGACGGCCTTGGGGTCCATCCAGTCGGTCGCGTTGAAGTCGCGGACCTCGCCGGCAGCCTTCGCCTCGTAGCGGGAGACATCGAACTTCGTGATCTCGCGGAGACCGGAGTGGCCGCGGACGAGGTTCCCCCAGGCGGTCTTGACGTCGTTGCCGACCGGGCTGATGACACCGAGGCCGGTGACGACGACGCGACGGTCGTAATCGGGTTTGCGCACGCTCGAGGAATCCTTTCTGGAGCTGGGGATCAGGCCGTCGCGGCCGTCGCGAAGGGAACGGCCAGCCGGTCGGGAGAGCCCGGGTCGTCGAGGGCGAGGGCCTCGGCGTCGGGCGCGATTCGCTTGATCAGTCCGGTCAGGACCCGGCCGGGCCCGACCTCGATGAACGTCGTCACGCCGGCGGCCGCCATCCGCTCGACCGCGGCGACCCAGTCGACGCCGGCGGTCAGGTGCTCGACGAGCTCGTCGCGGGCCGCCGCCGCGGTCGTGATCGGCCGGGCGTCGGCGTTCGCCAGCAACGGAACCGACGGGTCGTTGAACGGGACGTTCGCGATCGCGCGACGCATCCCCTCGGCCGCCTCCGCCATCAGGGGCGAGTGGGCAGCGACCGAGACCGGCAGGATGATCGCCTTGCGCGCGCCGAGCTCCCTGGCGATCTCGGCTGCGGCGTCGATCGCCGCACGCTCGCCCGACACGACGACCTGGCCCGGTGCGTTGCGGTTGGCCACCCCGAAGACGCCGTGGCTCGATGCCCGCTCGACGAGGGCCGGCAGGGCCGAGTCGTCGAGGCCGATGATCGCCGCCATCGCTCCGTCGCGACCCGCGCCGGACGCCTGCATCAGGCGGCCCCGCTCGCGCACGAGCTGGACGCCGTCCTCGAGCGAGATCACCTCGGCGGCGACGAGGGCCGAGTACTGGCCCATCGAGTGGCCCGCGGCGAACGCCGGCGTCGGCCCATCGATCCCGAGGGCGGCCCACCGTTCGCGAACCGCGGCGAGGTAGGCGATCGAGACGGCGAGCAACGCCGGCTGGGCATTCTCGGTCCGGTCGAGGACGTCAGCGGGCCCGGTCGCGGCGAGCTGGCTGATCGATTCGCCGAGGGCGGTGTCAGCGGCGGCGAGGACGGCAGCGGCGGCAGGGGATGCGGCTGCGAGCGCCTGTCCCATGCCGACCGACTGCGAACCCTGGCCGGGGAACACGAAGGCAGACGAGGTCATCCTCGCCAGCGTAACG
>DATNBW010000309.1:0-10992 GCA_035607275.1 Verrucomicrobiia bacterium
AGCATCGTCCTGCGCGGGCTCCAGGACCTTCAGCCCGACTACCTCGCCGTCTCCTTCGACCTGCCCGGACCGACCTTTCGCCACGAGGCGTACGCCGAGTACAAGGCCAATCGGGTCCGGATGCCGGACGACCTGCGCGACCAGTTCCCGAAAGTCCGCGAGATCGTCAAGGCGCTCCGGATCCCCGTTTACGAGATGCCGGGCTACGAGGCCGACGACGTGATCGGCACGATCACCAAGCAGCTCGATGGGCGCGCGGATCTCGAGACGACGATCGTCACGGTCGATCTCGACATGCTTCAGCTCGTGACCCCTCGGGTCCGGTTGATGACGACCCGGTCCGGCGTCGAGAACACCGTGATGTACGACATCGAGAAGATCGACGAGCGGTTCGGGCTGCGGCCGGACCAGATGGTCGACTACAAGGCGCTCAAGGGTGACCCGAGCGACAACATCCCGGGCGTCCCCGGCGTCGGCGAGAAGACCGCCGCGAAGCTGATCCGCGACTTCGGGGACCTCGACGGCCTCCTGGCACGGCTCGACGAGGTCACGCCGGCCAAGCTCGGCGACAAGCTCCGCGAGCACGTCGCCCAGATCCGGATGGGCCGCGAGCTCTCGGTCATCGTCCGCGACCTGCCGATCCGGATCGACCTCGAGGCCGCCCGCCTCGGCGACTACGACCGCGACACGGTGGTCCGCTTGTTCCGCGAGTACGAATTCCGGACGCTGATCGATCGGCTTCCGCCGCTGGCGGGCGAGTCGGCCGAGGATCGGTCCGAATCGCTGCGATCCGTCGTCGAGAGCGGCTACGTGCCGGCGGCCCGGGTCGCGGGCCGGCCCGACGGTTGGGGCGCGGGCCGGAGCACCGGCCGACCCGAGACCGGCGAGCTTCAGCTCCGTCTCGACTTCGACACCGTCGCACGCGGCAGCGCATCGGACGGCGTCAGGCCGTCGAGCGCCCACGCGGACCGCGACCGGACCCCGGTACGGGCCGAGGACCTGCCGAGCGCCCTCGCCGCGGCCATCGTCGATCCGATGCGGATCGAGGTCCGGACCGCTGACCGCATCGCCGAGCTCGCGGCCTGGATCGCCGCCCAGCCCGTCGTCGGGGCCTCGCTCGTCGCCGACGACCCGCGACCGCGCCGCGGGACCCCGCTGGCGCTGGCGATCGCCGGGACGGACGGCCGCGTCGTGGCCGCCGAGGGCGCGGAGGCGGCCGACACGCTCCGGCGCATGGTCGAAGGAGCCGGCATCCCGCTCGTCGGTCACGAGGTCAAGCCGATGCTCGTGGCGAGGTTCGTCGATGACCTGCAAGGCCAGGCGACCCCGGTCGCGTTCGACACCCAGGTCGCGGCGTATCTGCTCAATGCCGCCCTGCGCAGCCAGACGATCGCGGATGTCGTCGCCGAGAACCTCGACCAGATCCTGCCGGCGGCAACGAACCTGCCGGCGACGGCCCGGGCCGGCCTCGAGGCGCTGTCGGCGCTGGCGGTCCGCGAGCCCCTCGAGAAGCGGCTCACCGACGTCGGGCTGGAGCGCCTGTTCCGCGACATCGAGCTGCCGCTGATCCCGGTCCTCGCCCGGATGGAGGCCGTCGGGGTCGCCCTCGACCTCGAGGCCCTGGCCGGCCTGGCGGTCGAGTTCGGCGAGGTCATCGATCGGCTCGAACAGGAGATCTACGTCGACGTCGGCCACGAGTTCAACCTCGGCAGCCCCAAGCAGCTCGAGCAGATCCTGTTCTTCGAGCTGAACCTGCCGAAGGGCAAGCGGACGAAGACCGGCTACTCCACCGACGCCTCGGTTCTCGAGGATCTCCGACCCGCCCACCCGATGATCGACAAGCTCCTCGAGTGGCGGATCTACACGAAGCTCCGCTCGACCTATGTCGACGCCCTGCCCAGCCTGATCGCCGCCGACGGGCGGCTGCACACGACGTTCCACCAGGCCGTTGCCGCGACCGGGCGTCTCTCCTCGTCGGACCCGAACCTCCAGAACATCCCGATCCGGACGCCGCTCGGGCGGCGCATCCGGCGGGCGTTCGTCGCGGGCGCGCCGGACCTGACGCTGCTCGCGGCCGACTACTCCCAGGTCGAGCTCCGGATCCTGGCCCACGTGTCGGGAGACGAGCATCTCAAGGACGCGTTCGCGCGCAAGGCCGACATCCACCGCGAGACGGCCGCCCGGGTCCTCCACAAGGCGCCCGAGGAGATCACGGCCGACGAGCGCTCGATGGCCAAGATGGTCAACTTCGGGCTGGCCTACGGGATGAGCGACTTCGGGCTCGCCTCGCGGGCGAACATCCCGCGCAAGGAGGCCCAGGAGTTCATCAACTCCTACTTCGCGGCCTACTCCGGGATCAGCTATTACATGATGGCGATCAAGGAGCAGGCCAAGAGCCAGGGCTACGTCGAGACCCTCCTCGGGCGGAAGCGCCAGATCCCCGAGCTCCGGGCGTCGAACCCGGCCCTCCGCGGGGCCGGCGAGCGGATGGCGATCAATATGCCGATCCAGGGGACCGCCGCCGACATCCAGAAGATCGCGATGATCCGGGCGACCGAGAAGGTCGCCGGCGCCGGCCTCGGGGCGCGGCTGCTGCTGAGCGTCCACGACGAGCTCCTGTTCGAGGTGCGGCGGAGCGAGGTCGACGCCTTGGCCGCGATCGTCCGCGAGACGATGGAGAGCGCGCTGCCCCTGTCCGTCCCGCTCACGGTCGACATCAAGGTCGGCGACGACTGGGAGGGGATGACGCCCCTGACCCGCGAGGACGAGATCGCCGCCGAGGCGGGCGAACTGCCGCTCGAGGCGCCGCTCGCGCCGATCGCCGGGTAGGCCCGCGCCGATGCCCGAGCTCCCCGAGGTCGAGACCGTCGCCCGCGACCTCCGACCCCTGATCACCGGCGCCACGATCGTCGACGCCACGACGTCCTGGGCCAGGACCCTCCGCGCGATCAGCCCGGAGGACTTCGCCGACGGGGTCGCGGGCCGGCGGATCGAGGCGGTCGGCCGGCGGGCGAAGCAGATCGTCGTCGACCTGTCCGGGGGCGCGTTCCTGACGATCCACCTGAAGATGACCGGCCAGCTGTTCGTGGTTCCGCAGGGCGGACCCGAGGACCCCTACGTCCGGCTCGTGCTCGCCCTGGAGGACGGCCGCGAGATCCGTTTCCGCGACATCCGCAAGTTCGGCAAGATCGGGCTGTACGGGGCGGACACGGCCGATCCCTTCGCGACGATCGGGCCGGAGCCGCTCGCCGACGCGTTCACCGTCCGGGCGTTCCGGAAGCGGCTTCGCGCCCGGAAGGGGCGGTTGAAGTCGCTCCTGCTCGACCAGACCTTCGTCGCGGGCGTCGGCAACATCTACGCCGACGAGGCACTGTGGGCCGCTCGCCTCCATCCGCTCCGGACCGCGCGCACGCTGCGGCCGCCCGACGAGCGCCGGCTCTGGTCGGAGATCCGGCGGATCCTCGCCGAAGCGGTCATCCGGCGCGGCTCCTCGATCGACGACTACACCGCGCCCGACGGCGACGGCGAGATGCAGGACCACCTCGCGGTCTACCAGCGGACCGGGCAGCCGTGCCTGCGCTGCGGCCGGCCGATCCGGCGGATCGTCGTGGGCGCGCGCGCGACCCACTTCTGCTCCTGGTGCCAGCGCCTGCCGGCCGTCGATCGAGCAGGGGCCCGGGCCATCCTGCGGACGCTGTCGGTCCCGGATCGCACGGGCCGGCGGTGGTCGGAGCTGCCGGGCGCAGGGGGCAGTGTCGGGCCCGGCCGGGATGGCGAGACGCGCGATCGCGAGACACGGGATCGTGTGGCGGCGACGCGGGCCGAGCGCACGCGCCGCGCGGCGGCGACCCGGCGCGCCGCGGCGCGCGCGTCCGTGGGCGGCTGAGCCGATGTCGATCCTCCGCCTGGATCGCGTCCGTCGCGAGGTCGGGACGTTCGTCATCCTCGATGAGATCACGGCCGCGATCGCGGTCGACGACCGGATCGGCCTCGTCGGTCCGAACGGCGCCGGCAAGACGACCCTCCTCCGCCTGGCCGCCGGCCGGGACGAGCCGGACGCCGGCGTCGTGCATCGCAAGCGCGGCCTGTCGATCGGCCTCCTCGCCCAGGAGTCGCATTTCGACGACGCCTTCATGGCCGCCCCGGACCTGCGTGCCGCCGTGCGCCACGGCGCGGCCCACCTCGAGGCGATGGCCGCCCGGCTCGCCGAGATGGAGCACGCCGGCGAGGTCGAGGCGCACGGCTATGCCGATCTCCAGCACCAGTTCGACATCCTCGGCGGCTACACGCTCGACCTGCGCGTCGACGAGGCGCTGACCGGGCTGGGGTTCACCCGCGACGAATGGGCCAAGCCGCCGACCGCGCTGTCCGGCGGCGAGCAGACGCGGGCGACCCTCGCCCGGCTGGTCATTGCCCAGCCCGACCTGCTCCTGCTCGACGAACCGACGAACCACCTCGACATCGGGGCGATCGAATGGCTCGAGGAGCACCTCCGCCGGCGGCACGGGGCGCTCCTCGTCGCGTCGCACGACCGGGCGTTCCTCGACGCCACCGTCAGCCGGATCTGGGAGCTCCGCGACCGGAGCCTGACGACCTTCCGCGGCGACTACAGTGCGTACCACCGCCAGCGGGTCGAGCGCGACATCCGCGCGGTCAAGGACGCCGACACCCACGCCGACCAGATCGAGCGCGAGAAGGAGCTCGTCCAGCGCTATCGCTCGCACCGCAAGTTCAGCAAGATGCACGAGCACGAGGCCCGCCTCGAGCGACTCCAGGCCGAGCGGACCGAGGCGCCGAAGGCGACGAAGAAGCTCCGCCTCCCGGCCGGTGCCCTGGCCGGTGGCGGGCCGTCGCGCTCGGGCGAGATCGTGATCCGGGCCGAGGGGCTCGTCGTCGGGTACCTGCCCGGCCGCGGGGCGCTGAACGCGGACGGCGCGCCGGCCACTGAGCCGAAGCGGGTCGCGACCGTGCCGTTTCTGGCGGCGACGCGCGGCGACCGGATCGGGATCGTCGGGCCGAACGGGGCCGGCAAGACGACGCTGCTGCGGACGATCGCCGGCGACCTGCCGCCGCTCGATGGCTCGCTCGGCTTCGGCAACGCGGTCCAGCCCGGGTATCTCGCCCAGCTCCGCGGCGCGGCGATCCCCGGGGCGACCGTCCTCGACGCGTTGCTCGAGGCGATCCCCGTGACCCCGGGCGAGGCCCGCGGCTTCCTCGCGCGGTTCCTGTTCCGGGGCGACGATGTGTTCAAGGAGGTCGGCAAGCTGTCGGGCGGCGAGCGCTCGCGGCTCGAGCTCGCTCTGCTCGGGATCATGCCCTCCAACCTGCTCCTCCTCGACGAGCCGACGAACCACCTCGACATCCCGGCCCGCGAGGCGATCGAATCGTTCATGACCGACTCGCCCGCGACACTCCTCGTGGTGTCCCACGATCGGCGCCTCCTCCAGACCGTCTGCACGAGCCTGTGGGTCGTCGACGACGGGCTGGCCGTGCCGTTCGCGGGCGGCTGGAACGAGTGGCGCACCGCGGTCGCCGACGGCTGGACCGTCCAGGCGGCCGCCGAGCGCGAGGCCGCCCGGCTCCGGGGCGGTGCCCACGGCGGCCGGTCGGTCGCGTCCGCGGCGTCCGGCGGCGCTCGCGCAGGGGCGGCCGGCGTGACCGTCGTTGCCGACCGTGGGCCGGGCGGCTCCGCCGGGCGGCGACCCGCACCGGGTCCCATCGCGGCCGGATCGCCGCCGACCCGTCCGGTCGCCCGTCGCGAGAAGCTCTCGAAGGACGCGTACCGCCGCCAGCGCGCCGTCGTCGACGGCGAGCTCACCCGGCTCGGCCTGCGCAAGACCCAGCTCGAGCTGTCGATCGGCTCGCCGTCCATCGCCGCAAACTTCGTCGAGATGCGTCGGGTCGCGAGCGAGCTCGCCGACGTCGAGCGGGCCCTCGCGGCGGCCGAGGACGCATGGCTGGAGCTCGAGGATCGGGCACCGTCGGGCGGATCGGTCGCGACGCCTCGCGGGAGCTCGGCGTGATGAGCTCGCCTCCGACCTCCGGGGGCTCGGCGTGACTCACGATGTCCACCCCGGTCCCGATGACCGCGGCCAGGCCGATTCGCCACACACGGTCCGGATCGGGCTGACCGGTCCGATCGGCTGCGGCAAGAGCACGGTGGCGCGCTGGCTGGCCGAACGCGGGGCCGTCGTGGTCGATGCGGACGTGATCGCCCGCGAGGTCTCGGCGCCCGGCGAACCGGCCCACGACGCGGTCATCGCGGCCTTCGGCGACGGGGTCCGGCTCGACGGCGGGCGTCTCGATCGGGCGGCCCTTGCCCGGGTCGTGTTCGCCGATCCCGAGGCACTTCGCCGGCTGGAAGCCATCGTCCACCCGGTCGTCCGCGTGCGGATCCTGGCGATCATCGCCGAGGCCGACGCGGACGGCGCGCCGGCGGTCGTGATCGAGGCGATCAAGCTCGTCGAGGGCGGCCTGTCCGCGTTGTGCGACGAGACGTGGCTCGTGACGTGCGCGCCGACGGTTCAGCGCGAGCGGGTGATCGGCCGCGGGGCGTCGACCGAGGATGCCGATCGCCGGATCGCCGCCCAGGCCGGCCTCGTCGAGCGGGTCCGGCCGGTCGCGACGCGGGTGATCGACACCTCGGGACCGCTCGTCGATGCGCGCTCGCGGGTCGCCGCCGCCTGGGACGCGGCCGTCGGGACCGGCCGGGCGTCGGCCTAGTTGGTCAGCTTCAGGACGTACGAGCCCAGGTAGCGCGGGCACGCGCCCGACGAGCAGGAAGACACCGTCAGCCGGCTGCTCGTGTAGGACGCCAGGAAGTAGCCCTGGATGGTCTTCGTCGATCCGCCCGTGGCGCCGACGACATGGAACGTCGCCCAGCCCATGAAGTTCCCGTTGGCGTCGACGACCGCGACCGGGAAGTCCTGGTTCGGGGCGTACGTGTTCACGTCGTCGTACAGGAAGTTGTGGTTGCCGCTGTTGTCCTGGCCGATGTACTCGCCGTAGGTGACCGTCTTGTCGATCACGAGGTCGCCCTTGATGATGTTGTCGACGTCGGTCGTGTTCACGTTGCCCGTTCCGTAGTTCGTCCACGCGAAGTCGAGCTCGCTCGTCGGGATGGCGCTGTTGCCTTCGCCGAAGCTCGTCAGGGTCTGGTACTTCGGCGTTCCGTCGTTCTCGAACGCGCCGATCGAGAAGATGAACGGGCCGGCGCCGGACGCGTTGTCCGGGAAGCCGGCCAGCGCGGTGGCCTGGGTCGTGACCGGCCAGGTGGCCATGCCGAGGGCTCCCAGGAACGAGTTCTTGTGGCCGGACGCGACGGCAACCGTGACCTCGACGCCGTTCGACGTGTCGATCGTCACGCCGACGTTCGTCCCGCCGGTTCCGTGCGTGAAGTTGTTGGCGGCGGAGACGGACCGGGCCCGGTCGATCGATTCGGCGGCATTGTTGGTCAGGAGGTAGTCGTTGGCACCGGCGAGGGCCGCGAGATCGGCGGCGGTCTGCTGGTCGCGCCTCTGGGCGAGGGTCGCTCCTCCGTCCATGGCGAGCCCGACCATGCCGATGATGATCATCAGGGACAGGGCAAAGACGACCAGGATCTGTCCGCTCTCCGCGCGTCGGTGCGGTCGATCGGGCATCGGGGCTCCCTCGCTCATTGGATCTTGGCGCTGCTGGACATCGTGAACGTGATCGGCCCGAACGGGCTCAGCAACGGCAGGACGGGCGTGAAGGAGGTCCGGACGGAGACCTTGACCCAGCTGCCCGGCTTGCAGTCGCCCGTGACGCTCGCTCCGCTGATGTCGACGCAGTCGTAGGCCGTCACGGCCAGACCCGGGACGAGCCTCCCTTCGGCCGTGACGCTCGTCGTCGTCTCGGGGCTCGAGCCGAGCGTGGGATCCCCGGGGTGGACGCTGGTCACGCGGGCGACGGCCTGCGCGGCGTCCGACAGGCCGTTGTAGAGAAAGGCCGCCCGGGCCAGATCGATGAGGCCGATGAACAGCATCAGAAACACGGTGATGCCGAGAGCGAACTCGACGATCCCCTGACCGCCGTCTCGATCCCGCCGGCGGGCGCGCTGCGGCACCGTCACGGGGTCACCGTGATCGTCCGGGTCCGGGTCGACTGACCACCGAGATTCGAGACGACCAGAGTGATCGTGAAGCCGCCCTGGGCCTGGTACACGTGGGTCGGGTTCTGGAGCGTCGACGTCGACGACACGCCGGCGCCGTCACCGAAGTTCCACGAGTAGGTCAAGGGACATGATGGGGTCGTGACCGACAGGTCGATCATCTGGAATGCGGTGATCTTCTTCTTGCCGGTGCCCGGCGCGAAGACGAAGTCGGCGGTCGGTTCGAAGCAGGTTGGCGTCGGGGTGGGCGTCGGCACGGGCGTCGGGGTGGGGGTCGGGGCCGGCGTTCCCACCGGGGTCGGGGTCGGCGTCGGGGTCGCGGTCGGCACCGGCGTTGTAGTCGGTGTCGCGGTGGCCGTCGGCACCGGCGTCGGCGTGGATGTCGTGATGTTCGGGCGAGTGGCGAGCATCGCCGACGCGCTCTGGCTGAACGTCAGGTTCGTCCCGCCGGTGAAGGCGGACAGGATCGGGGTCAGCAGGCTGAAGTGGCCGCGAACGCTGACCGTGACCTGGTTGCCGAGCGCCTCGGCGCACGGATCGGGGTTACAGGTCAGGGACACGTCGGCCGGCGCGATCGTCAGGAACGAGCCGCTCGATTCGGTCAGGACGGCGCACATCACCCGGTTCGTCGAGGCGTCGCAGGGCTGGCCGGCGACGAACGATGTCGGATGGTTCGAGGCCTCGAGCGCCCCGGCGCGGGCCGCGCTCTCGATGGCGACCTGCGAATGGAAGAGACGCGCCAGGTCCGCCCCCGCCGCGAACAGCACGAGGACGACGGGCATGATCAGGGCGAGCTCGACGATGGCCTGGCCGAGCGTGCGCGCCGAGGCCGGGGACTGCGGATCCGCCCCGCGCCGGACGGCGCGACGACGAACCCTACCCCACACGGTGAGCATCTCGTGATGTGGTCCCGGCCGAGCTGCCGACGGACCCCGGACGGTGTGTCGCACGATCTGAATGTAGGCGGCGCCACGGGCCGGCGTAAGTGGTCCGGATTGGTCCATTCGTACCGGTCGGGGGCATCAAGTTGCCGGGCGCCGAACCCTCGATCCGGATCAGGGCGCGGCGCTTGCGGACGGCGCCGGCGGGGTCGGCGTCGGGAACGGCGTCGCGGACGCCAGTGGCGGCAGGGTCGGCAACGGCTGGTTGCCGCGCGGGTACGTCTCGGGGACCGGCAGCCCGTACTTCTGGAGGATCCGGTTCGTCGTCTCACCGAGGGCGCTGGCGTCGACGAGCCGCTGGTCGATGTCCGGACGCAGGGCCATGCTCAGCGTGATCGTCCCGACGGCCTGGAGGTGGGAGAGCTCCTCGGCCATCGCGAGCGAGCAGCGGACGATGTAGAACGATCCCTTCTTGGCGAGGATGAGGACGTTCTGGTAGACGACCTTCGTCGATCGGTCGGTCGTGTAGCGCCCGGCGGCCGCGATGTCCGGCGGGACGTTGACGACGGCGGTCGCGAAGACATCGACGGTCTGGCCGGCCTTCAGGACGCCGCCGACGGCCAGGTCGTCGGACACGGTGATCGAGACGGCTCGCCACGGCTCGCTGTCCGGTGAGATCGATTCGCCCGGCCCGAGGATGGAGAACTCGTCGCCGGCCTGCGCGGACGCGAGCATGTTCTGCGTCACGAGCTGGCCCTGGAGGATCGTGACGGCAGGCAGCCGCCCGACGACCTCGACGGGGTCGGTGATCACGCCGTTCGCGTTCGTCGGGTCGAGGGGGACCTGGCGGACCTCCACGTCCTCGGCGACGATCGCCTGGCGGGCGGGGATCGCCCGGACCGCGACGACGACCGCGACCTTCTGGAGCTCGCCCTGGCCGGCCGTCTGGCTGGCCTGGTTCACGAGGTAGAAGGCCGCGCCGCCGGCCACCAGCGCGAGGACCAGGCCGATCGCGATGATGAACTTTCCTCGACGGCGATCGTCTCGAAATTCCGGTTCCATTGACCGACCTTTCCACAGCGAGTGATCCACGTTTCGTGGGGTGCGTTCGGGACGGCTCGATCAGGGACGGTCGAGCGGGCCGAGCTGGGTGTTGACTCCGTGCAACCCGATCGTCGTCGGCGCCTGGGGGACTCCGGTATAGCCCGGTCGTCCCAGCCGGTCATAGCCGCAGGTCATCCGGTGGACGGCCCCTGATCATGAGAACATCTGTGCGAAATGCGCCCGATCGGCTACGATTGGGAGACCATGCCCGACTTCCGACTCGTCGCCCCGTTCGAGCCCACCGGCGACCAGCCCGCGGCGATCGATCGCCTCGTGGACGGCCTCCAGAAGGGGCTGAAGCACCAGACGCTGCTCGGGGCCACGGGGACGGGCAAGACCTTCACGATCGCCCGGACGATCGAGGCCCACCGGAAGCCGACGCTGGTCCTCGCCCACAACAAGACGCTGGCCGCCCAGCTCTACGCCGAGTTCCGCGAGTTCTTCCCCGAGAACGCCGTCGAGTACTTCGTCAGCTACTTCGACTACTACCAGCCCGAGGCGTACCTGCCCCGGAGCGACACGTACATCGAGAAGGACTCGTCGCGCAACGACGAGATCGACCGGCTCCGCCACGCGGCCACCCACGCCCTGTTCGAGCGGCGTGACGTGATCATCGTGGCGTCGGTGTCGTGTATCTACGGCCTGGGCGCCCCGGTCGACTACGGCGCGACCGTCGTCCGCCTTCGCCAGGGCGGCTCGTACCGGCGGGACACCGTCCTGCGCCAGCTCGTCGACCTCCAGTACCAGCGCAACGACCAGGCCCTCCAGCGGGCCCGATTCCGGGTCCGGGGCGACACGCTCGAGTTCCAGCCGGCGTCCGAGGAGACCCTCGTCCGGGTCGAGTTCTTCGGCGACGAGGTCGAGCGGATCACCGAG
>DATNBW010000311.1:0-7650 GCA_035607275.1 Verrucomicrobiia bacterium
TACCAGGCGGTCATCGCCAAGGAGCGCCGCGGCGACTACCTCGGCGGGACCGTCCAGGTCATCCCCCATATCACCAACGAGATCAAGGAGCGGATCGGGCGGGTCGCCCGCGACGGTGACCCGGACGTCGTGATCGTCGAGGTCGGGGGAACCGTCGGCGACATCGAGAGCCTGCCGTTCCTCGAGGCGATCCGCCAGATGCGCAAGGACGTCGGGCGGGCCAACGTCCTGTACATCCACGTGACGCTCCTGCCCGTCCTGGCCGCCACCGGCGAGCTGAAGACGAAGCCGACCCAGCACTCGGTCAAGGAGCTCCGCGGGATCGGCATCCAGCCCGACGTGATCGTCCTGCGTTCCGACCAGCCGGTCCCGGACGAGATCCGCGAGAAGATCGCCCTGTTCACCGATGTCGCGACCGACGCGGTGATCCCGGCCGAGACGGCCGACACGATCTACGAAGTCCCGCTGATGTTCGAGGAAGCCGGTCTCGGCCGGCTGCTCGTCCGCGAGCTCGGCCTCGGCGATCCCGACAAGGCCCCGGACCTCGCCTCATGGCGAGCCCTGGTCGATCGGATCAAGGCGCCCAAGCCGACCCTGGAGGTCGCCCTCGTCGGCAAGTACATCGAGCTGCCGGACGCGTACCTCAGCGTCACCGAGGCCCTCCGCCACGCGGCGTGGGCCCACGGTGTCGATGCCAGGGTCCGCTGGGTCGATTCCGAGGCCCTCACCCACGACAACCTGCACGAGAAGCTCGACGGCGCCGCCGGGATCCTCGTCCCGGGCGGCTTCGGCCACCGCGGCATCGAGGGCAAGGTCCTGGCCGCGCACTTCGCCCGGGACCACAAGGTGCCGTATCTCGGGCTGTGTCTCGGGCTCCAGTGCGCGGTGATCGAGTTCGCTCGCGACGTCCTGAAGACCAAGGACGTCAACTCGACCGAGTTCGACATGTTCACCGAGAACCCCGTGATCGACTTCATGCCCGACCAGCGGGACATGGAGGACAAGGGCGGAACGATGCGCCTCGGGCTGTACCCGGCCAAGCTGACCGCCGGCTCGAAGGCCGCCGCGGTCTACGGCCAGGAGGTCATCTACGAGCGGCACCGCCACCGCTTCGAGGTGAACAACCGGTATCGCCAGACGCTCGAGGCGGCCGGGCTGCTCCTCTCGGGCCAGAGCCCCGACGGCCGGCTCGTGGAGATCGTCGAGCTCCGGGATCACCCGTGGTTCGTGGCCAGCCAGTTCCATCCCGAGTTCAAGAGCCGTCCCGAGCGGCCCCACCCGCTGTTCGACGGGTTCGTCGCGGCATCGCTCGCGGTCCGCGACGGTCGTGCGCCGGTCCTGACGGCCCGGACGGCGCCGGTCGACGGGCCGGCCGGAGCGCCTGCCGAGCCGGTCATGACGCCCGAGCACGACGAGGTCACCGAGGGAGCCACGTCGAGCTGACGGGAGACTCGTTCCTGCTCGCGCCTGTCGCGACGGACCCGCGGCTCGTGCCCGCCGCGACGGAAATTGTCAGACGAATCCCACCCGGTCGTTAGCCGGCGGATTCCTGTCAACCGATCCCTGGGCGATCAGCTGTCAGAAACCCGACCCGCTCCCACGCTCAGGCTCACGACGGCGGCCGGCCGTCGCCTGCCTTGTGACCGCCTGAGATTCGTTTGACAGAACACGGGCTGCGGTCGGGTCTGGGGGCCTTCGTCTGCGGTGGATCCCGGACCAGCATCGTCGTCGGGATCCGGAAGCGGAACGTCGCTCCGCCGCCGGGCCGCTCCTCGTAGCCGATCTCGCCGCCGTGCGCCTGGACCGCCGCGGCCGCGGTCGCCAGCCCCAGCCCGGTCCCGTCCGATCGGCCGCGTGCCCGCGACGCGAACGGGACGAAGAGCACCGGCCGGACGCTGGGCGCGACGCCCGGGCCGCGATCGAGCACGGCGATGTCGAGGACCGCGGGCAGCCGGTCGGCGCGCGATGTCGAGCCGCGCCGGCGGGCCGTGCCCCCGTTCGACCCGTTCGACCCGCTCGACCCGCTCTCGCCGCTCCCGCCCGACGCCGGCGTCACCCTCGCGGCGACGTCGACGCTCGACCCGGCCGGCGCCTCACGGATCGCGTTCGACAGGAGGTTCACGAGCGTCTGCTCGACACGGACCCGATCGACGTCGACCACCGCATCCGTCGCGCTGATCGAGAGCGTCGTCGCACGCTCGGTGGCGAGCGGCTGGACCGCCGCGATGGCGGCCGCGACCAGCTCGTCCACGACGACGGGTCGTCGGACGAGCGCGCGGCCATTGGCCTCCGCTTCGGCAAGACCGAGCAGATCGGCGGCGAGCGTGCTCAGCCGGACCGCGTCCGCGTGGGCGACCCGGACCGCCGTGAGCATGGCGGGGCCGTCGTCCGGGTTCCGGGCGGCAAGCTCGAGCTCGGTCCGAAGGGCCGAGATCGGCGTGCGCAGGTCGTGCGACGCGGCCGCGATGAACTCGCGTTCCCGCCGGACCGACGCGGCGAGCCGATCGAGCATGCCGTTCAGGGTCCGCGACAGGCGGCCGATCTCGTCGAGCCGGGCGGGCTCGGGCAGGCGCCGCTCGAGATCGGCCGCGCCGATGACCGTCGCCTCGCTGGTCAGCCGCTCGACCGGCGCGAGCGCCCGACCGGACAGCAGCCAGCCGCCGACGAGCGAGGCCCCGAACCCGGCCAGCCCGATCGCGACCAGCAGCAGGCCCAGGCTGTCCAGCTCCCGATCGACCGCGCTCAGCGAGCTGCCGACGACGACCGTCGCGCCGTCTGGAGCCGGGATCGCGAGCACGGCGTACGACCCCTCGGCGAATTGTTCCTGGGTCACCGATGTCCCGGCCGGCGGCGGGCGGAGACCGGCCGGCACGCCCGGCGAGCGGACCTCGACCGCTCCGCGCCGGCCGAAGATCGCGGTGAAGATTCCCGGCTGGGCCGGGTCGAGGCGGGTGACCGCGACGGTGGCGGCCCGGGCAATCCCGGCCCGCACATCGGCCGCCTGGACGCGGAGCGCCTCGTCGACGGATCCGCGCAGGACCGCGGCCGTGCTCACCCAGACGAGCACGCCGAGGGCCGCGACCGTGATCCCGAGCGCCGCGCCGTACCACAGCGTCAGGCGTGTCCGGATCGTGAACGGGCGGCGCACGAGCGATCAGGGGGCGGCGAGCCGGCCGCTCGCGGCTCGTTCGCGGGCGACCCGTGGCCTCGGTCGCGCCCGGCCGGCCGTGCCTGCCGAACCCTCCGGATCCGCCGGATCCACTGCCGCCGGATCCGCTGCCGCCGGATCGGCCGTCGCGCGATCGGCCGCCGGCCGGAGGACGTAGCCGACGCCACGGATCGTCTCGATCCACGGCCCATCGACCACGCCGTGCAGCCGCTGGCGCAGGTTCATCACGTACCAGTCGACGACGTTCGATGTCCCGTCGTAGGCCCAGTCCCAGATGTGCTCGATGATCTCGGACCGCGTCAGCACCTCGTCCGCCCGGCGCATGAACAGCTCGAGGAGCGCGAACTCGCGCACGGACAGGACGATCGGGCGGCCGGCGAAGCGCACCGTCCGGCGCGCCCGGTCGAGCTCCAGATCGCCGACCCGGACGATCGTCGGCCGCTCGTGGGCGCCGCGCCGGACGAGGGCCCGGATCCGGGCGGACAGCTCGGTGAACGAGAACGGCTTCAGGACGTAGTCGTCGGCGCCGACGTCGAGGCCGCGGACCCGATCGGACACGGCGTCCCGGGCGGTGAGCATCACGATCGGCGCCCAGCGGCCGGCTCCCCGCAGATCGGCACACAGCGTGAAGCCGTCGCCGTCCGGCAGCCCGATGTCGAGGACGATCGCGTCATAGTCGTTCTCGGTCGCCAGCCAGCGGGCCTCCTCGGCCGTCCCGCTGCAGTCGACGGCGTAGCCATCGGCCCGGAGTCCGCGGCGGAGCTGGTCGGCCAGCCGCGCGTCGTCCTCGACGACCAGGAGTCTCATCTCGGCATCGTCCTTTCGCTGCCCCCTTTCCACGTTGCCCGGGCATCGTCGTCCCCCCGGGATGAGAGGCGGATGGGCGTCGGGTAAAGGATGCGCAACCGCCGGCCCACCTCGATCTCATGGCCGGCTCACCGTGACCACAGCCGCCGGGTCGCAGGCTCTGGCCTGACATGGATCGGGCATTCGACCCGATCGCGATCGGTTCGGACCGACGGGGCGCTCCCAGCGGGCGTCCGCGGTCCAGGAGGTGTTGTCATGCGACGATTCGCATTCCTCGGCGCCGCGACGGCGCTCCTGTTCGGCGGGGCGGTCGTCCTCGCCGCGGCCAGCCCGACGCCGTCGCCGTCGTCGGCGACTCATCCAACGGCCACGCCGGCTCCGTCCGCCTCGGCCGCCCCGAAGGCGAGCGCGACGCCCGCTCCGAGTGCGAGCACGGCGCCGGCCACCTCGGAGCCGTCCTTCAATGCGTCGATTCACCCGCTCCAGATCGGCGGCTCGGCCACGGTCGCCGAGACCAGCACGGGCGGCGGGACCGTGACGCTCCACATCACGGGTCTCCTCGACGCCGTCCACTGGACGGTCGACATCGATGGCGGAACGGTGGCTCGTCCGAACGAGCAGGTCGAGATCGCCTTCAAGACCGGGACGGACCTCACCCGACTGGCGACTGATACGGTCCGGATCCACCTGACGAAGACCGAGATGACCGCATTCATGCATGCCCGGAAGTCCGGTGGCGTCGTCGCCGTCGTCTCCGACGGGTCGCGCATGGGCTATGCGGAGTTTGCCGCCTCGTAGGGACCCAGCCACCGCGATCGACTGCCGGCCGGGCGCGGGCCCGACCGGCAGTCCACTGCCCGACGCCGGGCAGCACGTCCGTCTACAGTCCGTTGCATCGAGCAACCCGGCTGCCCGCACCGAACGGGGCCACGACTGGAGCGAGGGCATGATGCGTCGGACGAACCTGAGCCTGTACTACCTCGCCGGCTACCTGTTGCCCGCCGGAACGCTGCTGCTCCTCGTGCCGGAGTTCGCGACGAAGCTGCTCCTGTCGAACCGGACCTACGACGACGCACCGTTCCGGCTCGCGGGGATCCTCCTGATCGGGCTCGGGATCCTCATCGTCCAGATCATTCGCCATCGGCTCGAAGTGCTCTACCCGACGACGGTGGTCGTCCGGCTCCTGATCAGCGCGACCCTCATCGGACTGTTCGCCGAGACACGCGATCCGTTCTTCCTCGTCGTCCTGACGGTCGTCGTGATCGGGATCGTGCTGACGGCAACGAGCTATGTGCTGGACCGGCGCGGGGTCGCTTCACCGGCCTGACGCCACTCGGGCCGCCCGACCGTTCGGGCGTAGACTCAGGGACCTTCCACGAGACCGCCAGGAGCGCCCGATGAAGATCTTCCTCGACACCGCCGACATCAACGAGATCCGGACCGTCGCCCGCTGGGGCGTCCTCGACGGGGTCACGACGAACCCGACCCTGTTCGCGAAGACGAGCGGCTCGACCTACGAGGAGGTCCTCAAGGAGATCTGCACGATCACGAGCGGACCGGTCTCGGCCGAGGTCGTCGCCGAGGACGTCGAGGGGATGCTCCGCGAAGGCCGGGCGTTCGCCAAGCTCGCCCCGAACATCGTCGTCAAGGTCCCGATGAGCGAGGAAGGGCTCGAGGCGATGGCGACCTTCGCCGACGAGGGAATCAAGACGAACTGCACCCTGATCTTCACGGCCAACCAGGGGCTCCTCGCGGCCAAGGCCGGCGCGTCGCTCCTGTCGCCGTTCGTCGGCCGCCTCGACGACATCAACCAGGACGGCATGACCGTCATCCGCGAGCTCTCCGAGATCGTCGCGATCCACGAGCTCGACACCGAGGTCCTCGCGGCGTCGATCCGGAACCCGCTCCACATGACCCAGGCCGCGCTCGCCGGCGCCCACGTCGCGACCCTGCCCTTCAAGGTCCTCCAGCAGATGGTCCATCACCCGCTCACGACGTCGGGCATCGTCCAGTTCCGCTCGGACTGGGAGAAGGCGCGCAAGGCCCTCGAGGCGGCCAACGCCAAGGCCTGAGCTCTCGGGCGGCGGCGCCCGCGTCGGCGATCGAGCCGCTAGGGAGCCACCGAGGGGGCGTCGCTCGCGGCCGCCGGGGCGTCGCTCGCGGCCGGCGCGGCGTCGCTCGCCGCTGGCTGGGCGTCGGGCTCGGCCGATGGCGCCGGGGTTGGGGTCGGGTCCGGGGTCGGAGTCGGGGAGGGTGTCGGGCTCGGCGTCGGATCCGGCGTCGGATCCGGGACGACCAACGGGACCATCGCCCGGATCGGGGCCACGATGACCCAGCGGTGGTACCACTCGGACGTGCCTCGGCTGGGGGCGACCGAGCTGCGCTTCCAGCCGGCCCTGTACGTGTCGTCGTAGGGGCTGTCCGTCTCCCGGTATGCCTGGAAGCGGACGCGCAACGTCCCGGACTTGAACGTGGCGTTCGAGACCTTCGTGTTCACGACGTGATCGCCGTACAGGGGATCCGACAGGTAGACGTAGCGGACCGTGAACGAATCGGAGAGCCGGGGGTCGTCGCCGTCGACGACGAAGCCGGTCATCACCTGGGCGTGCCCACCCGCCCAGGTCAGGATCCCGACCGGCATCTGGTAGCGGGCGATCGCCCGGACGGCCGCATGGACCGCCGCGTCATAGCTCGTGAACTCGAGATCGTCGTAGACGCTCCTGGTCGGATCGGTCATCGCGGCGCTGCCCCAACCGTAGGCGTTCAGCGCGTTGCGCCAGCCATGGGCGTCGGAGCCCGCGCCGAGCGTCGAGAGCGTGTCGTGGGCGCGCTCGAACAGCAGGATCGAGGTCATGTCGTGATAGTTGGTCCGGTTCGGGTCGTTCTTCACCCGCGTCGGGGTCCAGCGGAGGGTCGCGCCGCCGGTGTGGCGATAGGCGATCGTGTTGAGCATTATCATCGTCGCGGCGGCCGTGCACGCGGTGCTGTACGGGTCCTGGTAGAGGAACGCACGCGAGGTGTACAGGTTCGTCGTCCAGGTCTGGGCCGCGCGGGCAGGGGCGGGCGTCGACTGGGCGAAGAGCGCGATGAGGCCGACGACGAGGGTGAGGGAGCGTCGCGTGCCACCCGGGCGTCGGCGTGGGGCGGCCATCGCGGGTCGTTCGGTATCCACGGGTCCCCCGACCGTAGCCCACGCAGCGAGGCCCGCCAAGTAGCGCCATGGTCATGGACGCGACTGCAACAAAGTTTGTCGGCTGAGCTCTCCGGCCCCGATCAGGACCGCCAGACGCCCGCTCGCATCACCCGGCTGACGAGGAGGTCGTCGGTCAGCTCGACCAGATCCGCCCGCTGGCCAGCCGCGAGCCGGCCGCGATCCGCCACGCCCAGCATCGCCAGCGGATTGCGGCTCGCGGCCGCGATCGCCGATGGCAGGGCCGCTCCGTTCCGGACCAGATTCCGGACCGCGGTGTCGAGCGCGATCACGGAGCCGGCCAGCGTCTCGCTGCCGACGATCGAGCAACGGCCGTCGCGGACCTCGACCTCGAGGCCGCCGATCACGACCCGCCCATCGCCCATGCCGGCGAGCGACAGCGCGTCGCTGACGAGCATCAGGCGATCGGCCGGCTTCGTGCGCCAGATGATCGGCCACAGCGACGGGTCCACGTGGTGGCCGT
>DATNBW010000013.1:0-5083 GCA_035607275.1 Verrucomicrobiia bacterium
CGTGACTACGAGGGCTACGCCGATCTCATCGGCGAGGCCAATCAGGCGGACGGGGTCGACGAGCTCGACGGCGCAGGAGCTCCGCGTCGAGCACGAGCACGCCGGGGAGTTCGATCCGCGCCGCGACCTCGTCCTGGCCGAGGTCGACGGCGTCCTGGCCGGCGCCGCCCGGACGGACGTGCGGACGCGCGACGGGATGGGCGTCCACCACGTGGCGGGCTGGGTGCGACCCGCGTTCCGACGGCGCGGTCTCGGCCGTGCGCTGCTCCGGTGGACGGAACGCCGGGCGGCCGAGGTGGCCCGGGTCGACGGACGCGGCACCCGGCGCGAGCTCCGCGGCTGGCCGGACGAGGAGCAGGTCGGCTCGACGGCGCTCTTCGAGTCCGAGGGATACACGATCCTCCGGTACGGGTACTTCATGCTCCGCGACCTCGCGGAGCCGATCCCGGACGTGGCGCTGCCCGCCGGCCTCGAGATCCGCCCGGTCGTCGAGGCGGATCACCGCCGGATCTGGGACGCGGACGAGGAGGCCTTCCGCGATCACTGGAACCCGGCCGAGCGGACCGAGGAGGACTTTCGCGGCTGGTTCGCGGCGCCGGAGATCGACACGGGCCTGTGGCGCGTCGCCTGGGACGGGGACGAGGTCGCGGGCTCGGTGATGACCTGCATCTTCGCCCATGACAACGAGGTGCTCGGGATCCGCCGCGGGATCCTCGAGCACGTCAGCGTCCGCCGGCCCTGGCGCAAGCGCGGCCTCGCGTCGGCGCTGATCGCGGACTCGATGCGCGCCCTGCGCGCGGCCGGCATGACCGAGGCCGGACTCGGCGTCGACGCGGAGAACCCGACCGGCGCGCTGAGCCTGTACGAGGGCCTGGGCTTCCGCCGCTACCGGACCGGCGTCCTGTACCGGAAGGCCTTCACGGCCGGCTGATCGCCGGGCGGGTGCCCGCGGCCCGGCCGGAGCCAGGGCAGGACGCATCAGCGCCCGATCCCCCGATCGGACGGTGTGCTCCGGCACCGAGCGGGACCATCGGGGGAACGCGTCCGCGCGCGCATCCGACGACGATGTGACGGTGCCGAATCGCCACGCGACCCTGTCCATCGCCGTCGCGGCGCTCCTCGCCGTGGCCACGTTCGCCGGCCCCGTCGCCGCCGGCACGAACCCCACCCGGTTCCAGTATCGGAGCACGTGCACGACGTTTCCGGCGACGAACGTCTGGAACAGGCGCGTCGACAGCCTGCCGGTCCGCGCCGACTCCGGAGCGCTCATGACCTTCATGGGCACGACCGTCGGGCTCCACCCGGACTTCGGGACGTACGCCGGCTACGGCATCCCGGTCAACCCGGTCGACGCGAGCATCGCCCGCTCGTCGGTCACGTTCCAGTGGCCGTCCGAGTCGGACGCGGGCCCCTATCCGATCCCGGCATCCCCCAAGATCGAGGGCAACGGCTCCGGCGGGGACCGCCACATCCTCATGGTCGACCGCTACGCCTGCCGTCTCTGGGAACTTTATGCGGCCAGCCATGGCTCGAGCGGCTGGTCGGCCGGATCCGGTGCGATCTGGGACCTGCGCTCGAACGCCCTTCGACCGGACGACTGGACCTCGGCCGACGCCGCGGGCCTCCCGATCTACCCGGGTCTCGCCCGCTACGAGGAGGTCGCCTCCGGGGCGATCGCCCACGCCCTCCGCTTCACCGTGCCCGTGACGCGGATCGGCGTCCACCTGTATCCGGCCCGCCACGACGCGGGCTCGAGCAGCAGCGCCAGCGCCCCGCCGATGGGCCTTCGGCTGCGGCTCAAGGCCGGCGTCAACATCAGCGCGTACGGCCCCCAGAGCCGGGTGATCCTGACCGCCCTCAGGCAGTACGGGATGATCCTGGCCGACAACGGCTCCGGGTACTACATCTCGGGCGCGCCGGATCCGCGCTGGAACGACGACGAGCTGCACGATCTCGGTCTGATCAAGGGCTCGATGTTCGAGGTCGTCGACACGACGGGGTTCGTCAACGGCTGACGCCCGCTGGTGGCGTCCCGGCGGCGGCGGCGCCCACACGGCCTCGGCGCCCGGCGATCAGATCGGCAGCCGGCCGCTGCTCCGGACCATCTCCAGCCAAGGCCGTTCGCGCCCGATCGTCGTCGCCGGGCCGTGACCCGGCAGGACCGCCACGATCGGCTCGAGCTCCGCGAGCCGGCCGAGTGATGCCACGATCTGCTCGGCCGAGCCGCCGGGCAGGTCGATCCTGCCCCAGCCCCCGGCGAACAGCGTGTCGCCGCTGAACAGGACGCCGTCGTCGGTCGACTGGAGGCAGACCGAGCCCTCCGTGTGACCGGGCGTGTGGAGGACGGTCAACCGGATCGCCCCGAAGCGGATCACGCCGCCCTCGGCGAGCTCGACCGCCGGGATGGACGGCGGGATGTCGAACGGGGCCCACAGCGGGGTGGGATGGACGAGCCGGTCGCGATCGAGCGGATGGACGGCGATCTGCGCGCCGGTTGCCTCGGCGACCGCGGCGTTGTCGCCGATGTGGTCCCAGTGGCCGTGGGTCGACACGATCAGCTTGAGCGTCCAGTCGCGGGCCCCCAGCTCGTCGACGATCCAGGCCAGGGACGGGATCGCGGCATCGATCGCGATCGCTTCCCGGGATCGCTCGTCGGCGAGGATGTGGACGTTCGTCGAGACCGGCCCGACGACCCGCGAGATCCGTTCCATGTGCCGGCCGCCAGGATCTACTCGAGCGTCGGGCCGTCGTCGGCCTCGTGGAAGACGGGCAGGCCGAAGCCGAACTCGGCACCACCGGTCGGACGGTTGGTCGCCCAGACTCGGCCGCCGGCTGACTCGACGAGCGCCCGCACGACGAACAGCCCGATGCCGGCGCCCTGGGCTTTCCGCCGTGCGTCGTCGCTCCGATAGAAGAGATCGAACAGGCGCATGGGCTCCGCGGCGTCGATCCCGCCGCCCTCGTCGCTGACGCGGACCTCGACCTCGTCACCGGCCCGCCCGACCGCGATCCTGATCGTGCCGCCGTCCGGCCCGTATTTCAGGGCGTTCGAGATCAGGTTGCGGAGAACGAGCTCGACCGAGGCGTCGTCGCCGACGACCGGCGGGACGCCGGGCTCGACCTCCACCTCGAGGACCGACCCCGGCCAGCGCCGCCGCTTCTCGGCGGCGACCCGCGTCAGGATCGGCCGGATCAGGACGGGATCCCGGCCGCCGACGACGACGTGACGCTCGGCGCGGGCCAGGACGAGGAGGTTCTCGACGAGCCGCTCGAGACGCTCGCTCTCGCTGATGATGTCGGCGATGATCTCCTGGCGCGTCGCCTCGTCGACGTTGTCGCGGCGGAGGACCTGGCTGCCGCCGTAGATCGCGGTCACGGGCGTCCGCAGCTCGTGGCTGAGCATGCCGACGAAGACGTCGCGGAGCTCGTCGGCCTGCTTCCGCTCGGTGATGTCGAGGACGACGCCGATCGAGCGCAGCGGCCGGCGGTCGGGTCCCGGGTCCGGGTCCGAGAAGTACGTCCGGCCGTGGGTCGAGACCCAGCGGACGTCGCCGTCGGGCCGGACCATCCGGTACTCGAAGTCGAAGCCGCCATCGCTCGTCGGGGATTGGGCGGCGGCGAACCGCTCGAGGGTCGCCTCCCGGTCGTCGGGATGGATCGCCGCGTCCTCGGGAGCCGAGGCCTCGCCGCCGGTGCCGAGAATCTGGTGGAGCTCCGGCGACCAGTACATGCCGCCGTGCTCGAGGTCGTAGTCGTACAGCCCGAACCCGCCGACCTCGGCGGCGATCCGGAGCCGTTCCTCGCGACCGCGGATCGCGTCCTCGGTCTGCTTCCGCTCGGTGATGTCCATCCCGATGCCGTACAGGACCGTCGGCCGGCCGTCCTCGTACGTGGCCCGGCCGCGACCCTCCATCCAGCGCCACGATCCGTCGGCGTGGACGAACCGGAACTCGATGACGTAATCGTTGCCGCTCTCGATCGCGCTGGCCACCGCGGCGCTCACCGCGGGCCGATCGTCCGGGTAGACGCGGGCGAGGAAGGCGCCCTCGTCCCCCTCGAACGCACCACCGGGCAAGCCGAACAGCTCCTCGAGCTCCGGGCTCCAGGTGACCTCCTCGGTCCGCAGGTCGCGCTGCCACCAGCCGATCTTGCCGCCGCGCATCGCGAGCGCGAGGGCCGACTGCGTGCGGCGGAGCCGGTCCTCGGCGTCGCGGACCGCGTGGATGTCGGTCGCGGTCCCGTACCAGAGCGTGCCGTCGCCGCCCGGTGCCGGCATCGCGATCCCGCGGCTGAGGTGCCAGCGGTACGTCCCGTCGGCCATCCGGAGGCGGTGCTCGTGCTCGTACTCGGCGCCCGATGCGATCGCCGTCGACCACGCTGCGACCGTCCCGGGCAGGTCGTCGGGGTGGACCATCGACTCCCACTGCCAGCCGTCGTCCTCCTCGGTCCGGCGCGCGGCATAGCCCGCGATCCGCCCGCTGTACTCACGGACGATCCCGTCCGGCGTCGCGACCCACACCAGGTGCGGGACGGCGTCGGCCAGACCGTCGAGATGCGGCGAGCGCTCCGTCCTGACGTCCATCGTGCCGTTCGCCGCGCCCGTCGTCAGGCTTCGAGCTTCGACTTCATGCACTCGAAGGTCTGGCCGATCATCTTGTTGGCCGTTCCCTCGATCAGCCGCGCCCCGAGCGAGGCGAGGCTGCCCGAGATCGCGACGTCGGCGCTCCAGTCCATCCGCGTCCCGCCGTCCTCACCGTCGCTGAGGGCCATCTGGGCGGTGGCATCGACCGCGCTGCCGGGCGCCTGGCCGTGGGCCTTGATCACGGCCCGGTCCGGCGGCGTGAGCTCGGCCATCTCCATGTTCACGACGAACCGGGCGCTGATGAACCCGATCCCGACCTTGGCGGTCGCCTTGTAGTGCGTGTCGTCGATGACCTCGATCGTCTCGACGCCGGGACCGCACTGGCCGACCTGGTCGGGATCGACGACGAAGGCCCAGACCTTGTCGCGGGGCGCGGCGATGTCCACGATTCCGGCGAACTTCATGCGAACCTCCGGCTCGAACAGGCGCCGAACGGCCGGC
>DATNBW010000059.1:0-4716 GCA_035607275.1 Verrucomicrobiia bacterium
ATCAGCGGACAGGCCGAGGAGTCGGGAGATCTCTACTACACGTTCGCCCGTCTCGTGCCGAAGCTCCAGGGCCGGGCGGAGGGCGCCGAGGAGGGCGGCGACTATTTCGTCGACCTCAAGGACAAGGCCGTCTCGCCGACCGAGGAGGGGATCGACAAGATCGAGAAGCTTCTCGGCGTCGAGAACCTGTACGACGCCGACCCGCGCCTCGCCCGCCATTTCGAGCAGGCGCTCCGTGCGCATGCCCTTTACCGCCGCGACCGCGACTACATCGTCAAGGACGGCGAGATCGTCATCGTCGACGAGTTCACCGGTCGCCAGATGCCGGGCCGGCGCTGGTCGGAGGGCCTCCACCAGGCGGTCGAGGCCAAGGAAGGGGTCAAGGTCCAGCGCGAGAGCGTGACGATGGCCACGATCACCTTCCAGAACTACTTCCGGCTCTACGACAAGCTCGCCGGCATGACCGGCACGGCGATGACCGAGGCCGAGGAGTTCCACAAGATCTACGAGCTCGAGGTCGTCTCGATCCCGACCCACAAGGACATGATCCGCGACGACGAATCGGACCTGGTCTTCCGCAACGAGATGGGCAAGTTCAACGCCCTGATCGACGAGGTCGCCGAGATGAACGAGGCCGGCCGGCCGGTTCTCGTCGGCACGGTCAGCGTGGAGAAGTCCGAGATCCTCTCGACGATGCTCAAGCGGCGCGGGATCAAGCACGAGACGCTCAACGCGAAGTTCCACGAGAAGGAGTCGGGGATCGTGGCCCAGGCCGGGCGGACCGGCGCGATCACGATCGCGACGAACATGGCCGGCCGCGGCACGGACATCCTGCTCGGCGGCAACCCCGCCGGGCTCGCGTCGGAGATCCTCCACAAGCGTGGCCTCAACCCGGCCGAGGTCGACAAGGAGACCTACGCCGCCGCCCTCGCCGAGGCGAAGCTGATCACCGACGAGGACCACGAGCGCGTGGTCGGCGTCGGCGGCCTCCACATCATCGGCACCGAGCGCCACGACAGCCGCCGGATCGACAACCAGCTGCGCGGCCGGGCGGGCCGCCAGGGCGACCCGGGCTCGTCGCGCTTCTACCTGTCCCTCGAGGACGACCTGATGAAGCGGTTCGCCTCGGACCGCGTCGCCGGGCTGATGGAGCGGATGGGCCTCGAGGACGACGTCGCGATCGAGAGCCGGCTCGTCAGCAAGACGATCGAGAGCGCCCAGAGCCGGGTCGAGGGCTTCAACTTCGACATGCGCAAGCGCGTCGTCGAGTTCGACGACGTCATCAACCGCCAGCGCGAGACGATCTACGCCGAGCGCGACAAGGTCCTCCGCAACGAGGACCTCGGCGAGACGGTCCGGACCTTCCTCGAGGAGGACATCGAGGCCCTCGTCGCCGACCACCTGTCCGGCGACACGCCCGACGACTGGGGCATGGAGGCCCTTGCCGCCGCCCTCAAGGCGATGGGCCTCGACGGCCCCGGGACCACCGAGGACGAGCTCTGGGCGATCGGCAACCGGGAGGCGATTCTCGAACACCTGCTCGACCTCGCGGACGCCCGCCTGGAGGCCCGCGCCGCCGAGATCGGCGAGACCGACTGGAGCCTCGTCGAACGCCACGTCCTGCTCCGGACGATCGATTCGCTGTGGGTCGAGCACCTGACCGAGATCGACGACATGCGGCGCGGCATCGGGCTCCGCGGATACGCCCAACAGGACCCCCTCAACGAGTTCCGCCGCGAGGCGTTCGAGCTGTACGGCGAGTTGCGTGGCCTGATCCGCCACCAGGTCGCAGCGACGATCTTCCGGGTCACGGTGACCCGCACGCCGCCACCCGGCGAGTCCGACCTCGAGCGCAGCCTTGCGGCCGGGGCCCGGGCACTCACCGCGGCCGCGTCCGGCGGGCGCGCGGGCGTCGCCACCTCCACGAGCGGGTCGAGCGCGACGTCGGCCGGCGGTGGCGCTCCGTCCGGCCCGAAGCCCGTCGGTCCGGTCGTCGCCGGTGGCCTGCCGCGCGACCCGATGGCCGGTGCACGCCTCGAGACCGGCGGCAACGGGCGGTCCGTGCCGGCCGGCCAGGCCAAGCCGGGCTTCACCCCGACCGGCGCCCGGATCGGCCGGAACGATCCGTGCTGGTGCGGATCGGGCCAGAAGTACAAGAAGTGTCACGGGCGCTGACCCGGTCGCGCACCCGCCTCTCCGTCACGTCGCGCCCGCTGCCCCGTCCGCCGACCCCGCAGCGTCACCCGACGCCGCGGGCATGATCCACAACCTCGTCCGGCTGGCGCTGGCCGCGATCGTCGGCGGTGTGCTCGTGCTCGCCTGGACCAGCTACCGGATCTGGGACGTCGGGCAGCACGACGACCAGCGAACGGCGGACGCGATCGTCGTCCTCGGGGCGGCCCAGTACAACGGTCGGCTGTCCGCGATCCTGAAGGCCCGCCTCGAGCACGCGATCGACCTGTACGAGAACGGCCTCGCCCCGTACCTCGTCGTGACCGGCGGCAAGGCGGATGGCGACACCACCACGGAGGCCGCGTCCGCCCGCGCCTTCGCGATCCAGCGCGGCGTGCCGGCGGCGGCGATCCTCGGCGAGGACCAAGGCCGGACGACCCTCGAATCCCTCGAGGGCGTCGCCCGGGTCATGGACGATCACCGGCTCTCGAGCGCGTTGTTCGTGTCCGACCGGAGTCACATGCTGCGCGTCCTGCGGATCGCCCGGGACCTGGGAATTGCCGCATACGGGTCGCCGACCGCGACGAGCCCGAGCGATTCGACCGTTGGCGACTGGATCGTCGCCGGCCGCCACGAGCTCGGCGGGCTGGCACTCTACTTCGTGACGGGCGAAACGCCTTGAGCGACGGCCGGCACGGCCCGAGCGAACGGGATGATCGGCCCAGATGGCGAGACTTCCGGTTCTCCCTCTTGGCCGTCGAGATTGGAGGACCTATACTCCGCCCAATCCAGCGCGGGCCCGGGATCGGTCAGGGTCTCGAGCCACCCTCGCGCTCCGCGCCCCCACCCTGCGCCCAGTACAGAGAGAGGGACGAGTTGAAGCAGGCCGAGGAAGCGTCGTTCGTCGATCTCATCGCCTGTGAGCGGGACTGCCGGTCGTGCAGTTACGCCGCGGCTCTCGACTGTGACGGCAATTGCGGCGTCTGTCCCCACAACAGCTACTGCCCCTGCGTGAACCCCGTCGTCGCCCGGAGCAAGTCGGCCCTGCGCCTCATCGAGCTCCGTCCGATCCTGCTGCAGGACCTCCAGGCTCGCAACTGAGTGGACGCGTCCACGGTTCGCGACCTGGCCGAGCGGATTCGGTCGACCTCGGGGCATCTTTGACCTCGAGACCAAGGAACGCCGCGTCTCCCAGCTGGAGGCGCTGACCAGCGAGCCCGGGTTCTGGGACGACCAGCGCGCCGCCCAGAAGGTCCTCCGCGAGGCCAACGGCCTCCGCTCGGAGATCGACCTGTGGCGGGGCTTCGAGGCCCGCGCCGACGACCTCCTCACGACGCTCGAGCTCGTCGAGGAATCCGGCGACGCCGAGCTGACCGCCGAGCTCGATCGCGAGGTCGCGTCCCTCGAGGCGGACTTCGGTCGCGAGCGGACGGCGCTCCTGTTCTCCGGCGAGTACGACCAGGGCGGGGCGATCCTCTCGATCAGCGCGGGCGCCGGCGGCACCGAGGCGACCGACTGGGCCGAGATGCTCCTCAGGATGTATCTGCGCTGGGCGGAGCGCCACCGGTTCAAGACCGAGATCGTCGACCAGCAGGAAGGCGAGCAGGCCGGGATCAAGAGCGCGACCGTCGAGATCGACGGCCGGGCGGCCTACGGCTGGATGCGCGCCGAGCGTGGCGTCCACCGCCTCGTCCGGATCAGCCCGTTCGATTCGCAGAAACGGCGGCAGACCACGTTCGCCCTCGTCGAGGTCCTGCCCGAGGCCGATGACGACATCGAGATCGAGCTCAACTGGGACGAGATCCGGGTCGACACGTTCCGCTCCCAGGGCGCCGGCGGGCAGCACGTCAACAAGACCGACTCGGCCGTCCGCCTCACGCACCTGCCGACGAACATCGTCGCCCAGAGCCAGAACGAGCGGAGCCAGACCCAGAACAAGGAGATGGCGATCCGGGTCCTCAAGGCGCGCCTGCTGGAGCGGGCGCTCGAGGAGCAGGAGGCCGAGGTCCGCAAGCTCAAGGGCGAGCACGTCGAAGCCGGCTGGGGCAACCAGATCCGGAGCTACGTCCTCCATCCCTACCAGATGGTCAAGGACCTCCGGACCGGCCACGAGACCGGCAACACCCAGGCCGTCCTCGACGGCGACCTCGACGCGTTCATGCAGGCCGAGCTCGAGCGGCTCGCGACGGGCGGCGGCCTCGCCGGCGCGCCCGGCGAACCCGACGAACCCGACGAGGCGTGATCACGGGCGCGCCGGGCGATCCGAACACGATCGCGGCCACCGGCCATCGCATCCGACCGGCCTCGGTCGACGACCTCCCGACGTGCGCTGCGATCTGGCGTGAGTCGCTCAACGACTATCTCGGCCGGCTCGCCCAACCGGAGATCCCGGACGACCTCGCCCCGATCCTGCGGCTGTACGGCCACCTCCACGCGACCGATCCGGCGACGTTCCTCGTCGCCGAGGCGCCCGAGGCCGGGCCGGCCGGGCCGGGCGGGCCGGGCGGGCCGGGAGGCCCGTCCGGGCGGTCGTCCATCGATGCG
>DATNBW010000187.1:0-3100 GCA_035607275.1 Verrucomicrobiia bacterium
TGACGTCTGAACATGTCGGGGACAGTGCGCCGGGCGGTGCGTTCGGGCAACCCCGTCGTATTGACCAGAGGGGATGGGACTTTGGTCCCGGTCTCGCGATCAGGCGTGGGCAGATGAGCACCGGCTGCTCGCTACGTCGCCTCGCGAACGATCCCAGGGCGCGGTTGGCCCGGATCCGGGCCCGTCGGACGACGAATCGACCCGCACGCGCTCGAAGCGTCGCTCGCTTCGGCTCTCGAGCGACGTCACGAGCACCGGCTGCTCGGCGGGCCGCCGGTCCGGATCTCGGGAGGGCACCGGCTCAAGGGCTGTGCAGCAGACGCCTTGATCGCATTTGACCCGGCTGTGTTCGATCGCTACCATGGGCAGTCGCGGGGTGGAGCAGCGGCAGCTCGTCGGGCTCATAACCCGAAGGTCGGCGGTTCGAATCCGTCCCCCGCAACCAAGACCGCCTTCACCAGAACCCCGGGTCCGACCGCCCGGGGTTCATCTTTGTCGGCCGACGGTCACTCCCAGCGGAACGTCGCCGTCGCGGCGGCGATCGTCGCGACCGCCCAGGCTGTCAACAGGCCGAGCGGCGTCGCGATTTCGGCGCCGGAACCGGCGACTCCCGAAGGGGCCCCCGACCCGAGCGCGTCCCGCAGCAGCTCCGCGAGCGGTGCCGCGGGCAGCGCGCCCGCGATCGCCGCGAGCGGGCCCGGCAGGCGATCGATCGGGACGATGATCCCGCCGACGACGAGGAACCCGAGGAACAGGACGTTCGCGAGGGCGAGGACCGTTTCCGCCCGGAGCGTGCCCGCGAGCAGCAGCCCGAGCCCGGCGAACGCGGCCGTCCCGAGGAGGACGGTGACGGCGAAGAGGAACGGCGAGCCGGACCCGCTCGAGCCCCCGCTCCAGCCCAGGAGCAACACCGCCGTCGCCACGAGGAGCGCGATCTGGACGATCTCCACGGCGAGCACCGTCAGGAGGCGCGCCGCGACCAGCTCGGCCCGGCTGAGCGGCGAGCCGCCGAGCCGCTTCAGGACGCCGTACGAGCGGTCATAGGCGGTCGTGATCCCGAGGCTGACGAGGCTCGTCGCGACGATCCCGAGGGCGATCGCTCCCGGCAGCAGGAAGTCGACCGGGCGGGCGGCGCCGGTCGGCAGGATCGAGACCGACGAGAACAGGACGAGGACGATCGTCGGGATGACGATCGTCGCGAACAGGTTCTCGCCGCGACGCAGGACGAGCCGCAGCTCCATCGCGGTCATCGCCGCGACGGCCCGGACGGGCGAGGCCGGCCGGCTCATCGGCGGCGTCTCCGTCCGGGCCGGCCGTCGCCGGCCGGCTCGGTCCCGGCCAACCCGCCCTCGCCAGCCGCCTCGAGCTCGGGCGCCTCCTCGTCGACCGAGCCGATGACCTCGAGATAGCGCTCCTCGAGCGACCCGCCGCCGGTTCGGAGCTCGACGATGAGGGCGCCGCGGGCCGCGGTCCATGACGCTACGGCCGCGATGATCGCCGGGGTCGGCGCGAGCCCGTCGACCCGATACCGGCCCGAGCCGCCGTCGTGCTCGACCGCGACCCGTCCGCCGCCGGCCTCGGCCAGGCGCGCTCCGAGGGCCACCCGATCGGGCTCGGACAAGGGGACCGAGAGCCGGAACCGGAGCAGCGGAAGCGACGCCTCGGTCAGCTCCTGCGGCGCGCCGAGGGCGACGATCCGGCCGCGATCGAGGATCGCCAGGCGGTCGGCGAGCCGTTCGACGTCGACCAGGTCGTGGCTCGTGAGGATGACCGTGACGCCGCTCGCCCGGAGGCCTGCGAGCAGCTCGCGGGTCGTCGCGCGGGCCTCGACGTCCATGCCCGCCGTCGGCTCGTCGAGGATCGCGACCTCCGGCCGGCCGACGAGGGCGAGGGCCAGCCCGACCCGCTGTCGCTCCCCGCCGGAGAGGCGCCGGTAGCGGGTCCGCGCCGTCGGCCCGGTCAGCCCGACGAGCCCGAGGAGCTCGTCGACGTTGCGCGGATCGGCGTGGAACCGCGCGTGGAGCGCCACGACCTCGCGGGCGGTCATCCGTGGATCGATCCCGCCGCCACCCTGGAGCATCAGCCCGACCCGGGCACGGTGGGCCCGGCCGGCCCGCGCCGGGTCGACCCCGAGCACGCGAACGTGGCCACGATCGGGCCGCCGGTAGCCCTCGATGATCTCGACGGTCGTCGTCTTGCCCGCGCCGTTCGCGCCGAGCAGGGCGAAGATCTCGCCGGCGGCGACCCGGAAGGACAGGCCGCGCAGGACCGGCCGACCTGCGTAGGACTTGCGAAGCTCCGAGACCTCCACGGCAGCGAGCGTGCGATCGGCGACCGCGCCGCTCATCCCGGCTCGCTCATCGAGCTCCGCTCTCGGTCGTCGTCATCCACCGCCGGCGATCGTCGCGAACTGGCGCTCGAAGTCCGGGTCCGTGAGATACCCGATCTGGATCGAGCGCAGGATCCCGTTCCGATCGACGAAGTAGCTCTGCGGCCGGTTGACGACGTGGTAGGCCCGCTTGATCGCACCGTCGGGATCGATGACGGTCTGCCAGGTCCCGCCGAACTGGGCGGCGAACGCGCGGGCGGGCTCGACCGGATCGTCGGTCAGCACCCCGACGATGACGAGCCCGTCGGCGGCGTGCTGTTTCGCCTTCGCGGCGAGGAGCGGCATCTCCTCGCGGCAGGGGACGCAGGTGGGGCCCCAGAAGTTGATCACGACCGGCTTGCCGTGGACGGTGGCGAGGTCGAACGCCTGGCCGTCGAGGGTCGTGCCGGCGATCGCCGGGACCGGCTCGCCCTTCGCGACCTGCGCCTGGCCGACCGGCGCGCCACGGATCACGAGGATCACGATCAGGGCGATCGCTGCCGCGACCGCCAGGAGGCTCGCGATCGGGCGGATGGGCCGCGGACGCACGACGGGGCGGGCGACGGGTTCGGTCGGTTGCGGTTCGATCATGGCCTCGGGCTCAACCGCCGACGGTCAGCTCGCCATTCATCTGGGTCGGGTGGATCGAGCACTCGAACTTGTAGGTCCCGGCCGGCAACGGCGGGATCGGGTAGTCCTTGGCCGCGGGACCCGGGAAGTCCTTGTTGTCGA
>DATNBW010000080.1:0-5027 GCA_035607275.1 Verrucomicrobiia bacterium
CGCGGCGGGATGGTCTCGGTCCAGGCGGAGCGCCGGCCGGGCGACCTGCTCGTGTCGGTCGCGAACAGCGGCGAGACGATCCCGGCCGACGATCTCGAGCGGGTCTTCGAGCGGTTCTACCGGGTCGAGAAGTCGCGCGACACGGCCCGCGGGGGTGCCGGGATCGGCCTCGCGATCGTCAAGCAGCTCGTCGAGGCGGGCGGCGGCCGGGTCGGCGCCGAGTCGAGCGAGGGCCGGACGAGCTTCTGGTTCAGCCTCCCGGCGTAGGCCGAGCGTTGCCACCAGTGGCCTTCGGCGCTGAAGTCACGGCAAGGCGACCGCCACGAGACCGAGCGCGATCCCGACGAGCCCGACCCACTGGCTCGGCTGGAGCCGCTCACGCCAGAGCAGCACCGCGACGAGGACGCTGACCACCGGGCCGAACGAGCTCGCGAGCCCGACGATCCACGCCGGCGCCCCCTCGAGCCCGACCGCGAACGCCACGAACCCGGCGATGTCGAGCAGGCCGCCGGCGATGGCGGCGAGGAGCGCCGTGCGGAGGATCGTGTGCCCGCCGTTTGCGCCGCCGATGAGGAGCGGCCTCGCTGCGCGCGGCCTCAGCACGAGCACGACGACGAGCACCGTCATCACGGTCGACGCGTTCGCAATCCGCGCCGACAGGAGGACCGGCAGCCAGCCGGCGCTCCGGATCGGAATGGCCAGGGTGATCGTGAGGGCCGCGAAGCAGAGCAGCGCGACGATCGCGAACGCGACGCCGGCGCCGGCGACCCGGGCGGTTCGCCAGCCGCCGCTCGAGACGAGGCCGGTCAGGATCACGCCGACGGTCGCCAGCGTCGCGCCGATCGCCTGGAGCGATGTCAGCGACTCGCCGCGAATGAGGACCGCCAGCACGACCGTCAACCCGCCGTACGCCGCGACGACCGGGCTGACGACCGACAGCGGGCCGATCCGCAGGGCGGTGAAGACGCTGAGATAGGCGATCGAGCCCACGATCCCGCTGACCGCCGAGATGAGGACGTCCTCGAGCCGCGACGGGAGCCACGAGCCGCGGATCGCGCACAGGACCACGATCGCGACGAGGCTCGTGACCTGGACGATCGCGGCCACGCGGAGGCTGCCGAGACGCCGGCCGGCGATCGCGGCGGACACGTCGGTCGAGCCCCAGCACAGGGCGGCGACCAGGCCGAGCTCGAGGCCGATGGACACCGGCCCGAGGGTAGTCCGACGAGGGGTCCGCGGGATGCCCCGTGCTACACTTCGGGACCGTTTGCGCCTCTGCGCGCGATCCCTGGGGATGTAGCTCAGCTGGAAGAGCACCGCGTTCGCATCGCGGGGGTCAGGGGTTCGAGTCCCCTCATCTCCACCACTTCCCCGGCCATTGGCTTCCGTGGGCACATGACGACGCCCGCGCGCCCGTCATCATCGCGGGATGGATGACGTCCCGCGCCGGATCGTGCTCGTCGGGATGATGGGCTCCGGCAAGACGACGATCGGGCGCGAGCTGGCCCGGCGGACCGGCTGGCCGTTTCTCGACAACGACGCCCTCGTCCGCGAGATCACCGGACGCGAGCCGAAGGCGATCGATGCCGAGGACGGCGAGGACGCCCTCCACGCGGCCGAGATCGCGGCGCTCCGGGCAGCCCTCGTCCGACCCGGTCCGGCGGTCATCGCCGTTGCCGGGGCGATCGTCGACGACCAGGCGGCGAGCGAGGACCTGCGTCACGCCGCCAATCACGTCGTGTGGCTGCGCGGCGATCCGCGAACGCTCCGCAGCCGGATCGGCGCGGGCACGGGCCGCCGGGCGGATGCCGTCGATCTTGCGTGGCTGACCGCCCGCGCCGGGGAGCGCGAGCCTCGCTACCTCGCCGTCGCCGACCAGGTGATCGACATCGAGGATCGTCGCCCGGCGGCGATCGCCCGGGCCATCCTCGAGGCGCTCGAGGCGAGGCGGCCCGGCTAGGAGCCCGTCGCCGCGGAGGTCTCCGCGGGCGCCATCGTCAGCGCTCCGTGGAGCTCGAGCGAGTGCGTCCGGAGCCAGCGGCGCCACTCGACGTGATCGGGCCGGCGCGATGCGACCACGGCCCAGAAGCGCGGCCCGTGGCCGAACACCCGGAGGTGGGCGAGCTCGTGGACGACGACCGTCTCGAGCGCCTCCGGCGGGGCGAGGACGAGCCGCCAGCTGAACATCAGCCGTCCCTCCCGCGAGGCGCTGCCCCAGCGGCTCCGCGGGTCCCGGATGGCCACTGCCGTGGGCTCGACGCGGAGCGCGGCCGCGTGATCGGCGATCGTCGCGTCGATCGCGAACCGCGCCTGCTCGCGGAACCACGCCTCCAGGACCCGGTCGGCCCGGTCGCGGTCCCGCGCGAGCAGGGCCAGGTGGAGCTCGGGGCCGCCGATCGTGACGACCCGGGCGACCGTGGACCGGCGTCCGGTCGTCGCGGCGATCACGCGCAGCCGGTGGAGGTCGCCGCGGTACCGGATCGACGCTCCGTTGGCGAGCCCGCCGCGGGCGGCCAGCTCGGCGCGCTGCCGGGCCTGGCGGTCGAGGTGGCGGCGGATCCACGGCTCGCGATCGCGCAGAAACTCGTCGATGAGCCGCTCCGGATGCGCCCAGCCGCGGCGCGTCGCGAGCGGGACGGTGACGACGAGGCCGTGCTCGGGATCGATCGTGATCCGGAGACGCCGCGACCGGGCGGACCGGCGGAGGACGTAGGGCGGTGGCGCCATCGGGACCGATGGTGCCATATCCCGACGGCTACGCCTCGGCGATGACTCCGATCGACACGCGGAATCCGGCGCGCCGCTGGAGCGGCGTCATCAGCGTCGACTGGCCGACCGGTCCGTCCCCGGGGAAGACCTTGATCCACTCCTCGTTGAAGAGGTCGAACTCGGTCGGGTCGCGCAGCGACCAGTTCGCCCAGACGACCTTGTCGACCGAGGTGCCGGCTTCCTCGAGCTTGGCCTTGAGGTTGGCGAGCGCCTGCCGGGATTGGGCGCCGATCGTCGTGCCCACGAGCTGGCCCGTCTCGGGAACGATCGGCCCCATCGCCGACACGTAGACCATGCCGCCCGCCTTGACGGCCTTGCCGTAGCCGAGCGGCAGGGTCGGAGCGACCGGGCCCTCGGACGAGTCGCCGGCGCCCCAGCGGCCCTTCGTCGAGCTGATCCGGGTCGGCTTGGCGCGGTCCTCGGGCGGGATCCCGTACTCGCCGGGCGGGAGCTTGACCCCGGCCTTGCGGAACTGGTCCATGAAGGTCGGCCGCACGCCGGTCGGCGCGAGCGCGCCCTCGATCTTGCCGTCGACGATACCGGTCTGCTCGAACGTGAAGATGTCCTGGGTCAGGATCTCGTCGTCCTCGATCCCGTAGACCTCGGTGATGTTGACGATCTTCCGGGTGCCGTCCTTGAGACGCGAGGTGTGGACGATCAGGTCGACGGCCGAGGCCATCTGCTCGCGGATCGCCCGGAGCGGCAGCTCGTAGCCGGTCATCAGGACCATCGTCTCGAGCCGCCGGAGCATGTCCTTCGGCGTGTTCGCGTGGCCCGTCGAGAGCGATCCGTCGTGGCCGGTCGTCATCGCCTGGAGCATGTCCAGGGCCTCGCCGGCGCGGCACTCGCCGACGATGATCCGGTCGGGCCGCATGTGCATCGCGTTGCGCAGCAGCTGGCGGATCGTGATCTCGCCCTCGCCCTCGAGGTTCGGCGGGCGCGATTCGAGGGTGATCACGTGATCCTGGCGGAGCTGGAGCTCCGCCGCGTCCTCGATCGTGACGATCCGCTCGTCGTTGGGGATGAACGAGGACAGGACGTTGAGGGTCGTCGTCTTGCCCGAGCCGGTCCCGCCCGACACGAACAGGTTCAGGCGGGCCTCGATGCAGACGCGGAGGAACTCGAACATCTCGGGGGTGGCGGTGCCGAACCGAATGAGGTCGTCGACCGTGTACGGCTTGGTGGCGAACTTCCGGACGGTGATCACGGGGCCGACGAGCGACAGTGGCTCGACGATCGCGTTGACCCGCGATCCGTCCGGCAGCCGGGCGTCGACGCGCGGGCTCATCTCGTCGATGCGCCGGCCCATCGGGGTGATGATCCGGTCGATGATCCGGAGGACGTGCTCGTTGTTCAGGAACGAGCTGTCGACGCGCTCGATCTTGCCGTTGCGCTCGATGTAGACGTGGCTCGGGCCGTTGACCATGACCTCGGTGATCGACTCGTCATGGAGGAGCGGCTCGAGCGGTCCGAATCCCGTCACGTCGTCCGCCATCTCGTCGACCAGGCGCAGGCGCTCGTCGCGGGTCACGGCATAGCCGTTCGCTGCCAGCGTCCGATCGACGATCCCCTCGATCTTGCCGCGGATGTCGGTCGCCTTGTCGTCGAGGAGCGTGTCGAATGCGTTGATCACCTCGCCGACGAGGCGCGTCCGGATCTCGTGGAGCAGCGCTTCACGGGCCGGCGTCCGGGGCTGCGGCGGGAGCAGGGGCGGTGGGGCCATGACCGGCACCAGCTCGCCCGTCCCCGGACTGGCAAGTGCCTGCTGCGCCCGTTCCACCCGGCGGAGCAGCGACATGAGCGAGGCCTCCCCTGGGCATGTGCGGTGACGCGAGGATGCGAGGTTCCCCGACCGATCGGAGGAGTCGCGGATGGCGGCCCGCATCCGAAAGTCCCGGAGAGCATAGCCTGACCTACCCAGGACCTCGTTGCACCCACGCACCCTTTCGCGTCGTCAACGGGCCGCGCGCTGCCGAGGTCCGGGGAGGTTCGCCTCGGTACGGCGCGGAATTGGGTGGTCGGGCGGGTCGCGCCGGTCGGACCGCCGGTCGGGCCGCCGATCGGTCATTGGGGTGGTCCACGGGCCCGTCATCCCCTCGTCATCTGCTGTCGCCAGGCTCGAACGACCGGTCGAGGGCGCCCGTTCGCCGTCGGCCCGGAGGGGCCGGATCCGCCCGGAGTTGTGCTATCGTTCGCGCTCCGGCGTGGGGCTATAGCTCAGCTGGGAGAGCGTCTGAATGGCATTCAGAAGGTCAGGG
>DATNBW010000083.1:0-6281 GCA_035607275.1 Verrucomicrobiia bacterium
TCCTGACCGTCGTCGATGCGGGTGACGCCAACATCATCCCGGCCTGGATCGACCGGGCGCATGGCCTGATCCACCGCAAGGTCCGCGAGGTCGCATTGACCGGGGCGATCCCGATCGTGTTCGGCGGCGACCACTCGATCACCTGGCCGAGCGCGACGGCAATCGCCGAGGTGCGCCGACCCGGGAGCATCGGGATCGTCCATTTCGACGCCCACGCCGACACCGCCAACGACGACTGGGGCGTCCTCGCCGGGCACGGCACGCCGATGCGCCGCCTGATCGAGTCGGGAGCGGTCGCGGGCAGGAACTTCATCCAGGTCGGGCTGCGCGGCTACTGGCCGCCCGTCGAGACGTTCGAATGGATGAAGGCGCACGGCCTCCGCTATCACTTCATGACCGAGGTCGAGGAGCGCGGCGCCGACGCCGTCATCGACGACGCCATCGCCGAGGCCCTCGACGGACCGGATTCGATCTACCTCAGCCTGGACATCGACGTGGTCGACCCGGGCCTGGCGCCCGGCACCGGGACGCCGGAGCCCGGCGGCTTCCTGTCCCGCGAGCTGCTCCGGGCGATCCGCCGGGTCGTCGCCAGGGTGGAGCTTGCCGGCATGGACATCGTCGAGGTCTCACCGCCGTACGACCACGCCGAGACGACCGCGATGATCGCCAACCGGGCGGCGCTCGAGGCGATCAGCGCCCTGGCCGTGAAGGTTCAGGCCGGCGGGTCGGTCCGGTTCGACGGTCCGGCCACGCGCGCCGCCGCGACCGGCGACTCCGCCGCCGGTCACGCCGCGGCCGGCGACGCGGCCGCCGGCGACGCCGCGGCCGGATGACTTCGCGGCGGGCACGAGCCGCTGCCGACGAGCCCACGTCGACGGCCCGGGCGCTGGCCCGCCTGTACGACCTCGATCTCGTCGAGGACCCCGGCGACGTCGACCTCTATCTCGCCCTGGCGACGCGGACCGGCGGTCCGATCCTCGAGCTGGCTGCGGGCACGGGCCGGATCGCCGTCCCGCTGACGATCGCGGGCCACGACGTGACGGCCGTCGACCTGGACCCGGCGATGCTCGAGCGGGCCTTCGCCCGGGCTCGGGCCGCTGGCGGCCGCGGAGCCGGCCGGCTCGAGCTGATCGAGGCCGACCTCCTGGATCTCGAGCTGCCCGGAGCCGGGACGTACCGTCTTGCGATCATCGCCCTGAACTCGCTGTTCCTGCTCGCGACCCGCGAGGCGCAGCGCCGGGCGCTCGGGACGCTGGCTCGACACCTCGCTCCCGACGGCCTCGCCGTCATCGACGTCTGGCTGCCCGAGCCCGAGGATCTTGCCCGCTTCGACGGCCGGCTGATCTTCGAGTACGGGCGACGCGAGCCGGAGACGGGGCTCGAGGTGACGAAGGTCGACGCCGCCCGCTACGACCCGACGACCGCGATCGTCGATCTGACCGCGATCTACGAGGAGGGCTCGGCCGGCGGCACCACGGTCCGCTGGATCCGGCGCGACTCCCTGCGCCTGGTCGGGGCCGACGAGCTGCGATCGATGGCCGAGGACGCCGGGCTCGTCGTCGAGGACGTCGGTGGCGACTACGACATGGAGCCGCTCGGACCGGGCAGCGAACGGGCCGTTCTCGTCGCCCGGAAGCCCGCGAAGGCCCGTCGCTGACGCCGTCACGGTCGTAACCCGCCGGGTCCGAACGACCCGGGCGTTCCCGGCCCCGATGCCTCGACCGACGGGCTTGGTACACTCGGCCGCGATGGCATCCAGCGACCAGACGCGCCTCCTCCTCGTCGAGGACGTTCCCCAGGTGGCGCAATACATCCGCGGCCTCCTGAATTCCCAGAGCACGGTCAAGTTGCTCGACGTGCTGAGCGACGGCAGCAAGGTCATTGCCCAGGTGCAGCAGCTGCGCCCGGACGTCGTTCTCGTCGACGCGCTCCTCCAGGGCCGGGTCAAGGGCCTGCCGCTCGCCGAGCAGATCCTGGCGTCCGGTTTCGGCGTGCCGGTCATCGTCCTGACCGTCCCCCAGAACCCGGTCGAGCCGGATCCCCTGAAGGGCGTCCATGGGGTCCTAGCGATGCCGTTCTCCGGCTTCGACCTGATGAACCGGATCTCCCAGGTCCGCAAGGAGTTCGACGAGCACTCGACGACCGGCACCTCGCGGATCTACTCCGTGTTCGCGCCGAAGGGCGGGGTCGGCAAGACGACGATCGCGTTCAATCTCGCGGTCGCGCTCGGCCAGGCCGACCAGCGGACCGTCCTGATCGACGGCTCGCTCCAGTTCGGGGACCTGCGCTCGCTGCTCAAGGTGCCGGTCGACGCTCCGTCGATCCTCGACCTGCCGACCGACCGGGTCGCCGAATCCGACCTCCAGGACGTCCTGTGGCGCGACCCGTCGGGGATCGACATCCTCCTCGCCCCGCCGCGGGTCGAGATGGCCGAGATGGTCACGGCCCGCGACCTCGACAAGATCCTGTCGCTGCTCCGCCGGGTCTACGGATCGATCGTGATCGACATGTCGTCGGCGCTGAACGACATCAACCTCTCGTTCCTCGACCTGTCGGACACGATCGTCGAGATCGTGACCTACGACTCGACGACGATTCACAACACGATCGCGGTCGCCGACGCATTCCGGATGATCGGCTACCCGGCGTCCAAGGTCCGGTATCTCGTGAACCGGGCGGACTCGCCGGGCGGGATCGATCCGGGCGACCTCGAGCGGGCGCTCGGCCGCGTCCCCGAGCACCGGGTCGTCAGCGACGGGCGGCTCGTCGTCCAGTCGAACAACGAGGGCGTCCCGTTCGTCCTTGCCGATCCGAACGCGCCGATCAGCCAGGACCTCACCCGCATCGCCTCGGAGCTCCTCGCGGCGAACGGGATCGTCCGGGCGACGGCGGCGGGCAGGCGCTAGGCGGCCCGATGTCGGACCCGCGCCCGATCGGTGTCTTCGACTCGGGGGTCGGCGGGCTGACCGTCCTCCGCGAGATCCTCCGGCGCTCGCCCCACGAGTCGACGATCTATCTGGGCGACAACCTCCGGGCGCCGTACGGGATCCGCAGCGACGATGAGGTCCGGTCGTTCTCGATCGAGGCGCTCGACGAGCTCGCCGCCCGCGACGTCAAGGCGATCGTCGTCGCCTGCAACACCTCGACCGCGGTCGCCCTCGGGGACTTCCGGCGGCGCTATGACCTGCCGATCCTCGGCGTCGTCCGGCCGGGCGCCGTGACGGCGTCCCTGACGACGCGCAACCGGCGGGTCGGCGTGATCGCCACGCCCGCCACGGTCCGCTCGCACGCCTACTTCAATGCGATCAAGGACGAGAACCCCGCCGTCGAGGTCTACGAGCACGCGACCCCGGCCTTCGTCCCCCTCGTCGAGGCCGGCCGGATCGGCGGGCCGGACGTCGAGGCGATCGTCGCCGAATCGCTGGCGCCGCTTCTGGGCCAGCGCGACGAGGCCGGCGAGTTCGTGTTTCCCCTGCCGGCCTCGGCCCGGATCGACACGCTCCTCCTCGGCTGCACCCACTATCCGCTCCTTCGGCCGGTGATCGCGGCGATCGCCGGCGAGCGGGTCGCGATCGTCGATTCGGCGACGGCGACGGCCTCGGCCCTGGTCGAGCTGCTCGCGATCAACGGCCTGGAGGCACCGGGCACGACACGCGGCGGGGCCGGCGAGGCGGGCGGAACCGGCGACGCGGGAAGGGCGGGGGACGCGAGTACGGACGGAGACGAAGCCGCGGCGACGCCCGTCCACGTCCAGCTGACCACCGGCGACGTCGATGCGTTCCGCGTCGTGGCGGAGCGGATCTTCGGCGAGGCCTTCCCCGACGTGGCGTCGGTCGAGGTCTCGGCGGTGCCGACGTGAGCGGGGAGGCGATCGATTGAGCGGACCACGGACCAAAGGCTCGCGCCGCCGCGACGATCGGGTCTGGCAGGCGGGGTTCCTCGTCGGCTCGGCGCTCGGCGCGGCAGCGACGATCCTCGGACGACGGGCCGAGCGGGTCGCCCGGCAGGGACTCGTCGACTGGCCGGCCGCGGAGCGGTATGCCGTCGCACGGCTGCGATCCGCGCCGGGCACCCTGACCGCGGCCGAGCTCCGCGCCAGCGAGGCCTCCTACGCCGCGGCGATGGAACGGATCGTCCCGCGCCTCGCGAAGGCTCTCGGGTCCGAGCTCCCGGGCGTGGTCGAGCGCTCCGCTGTCGTCGATCGCGCGGGCTGGGTCCATGCCAACGTGGCGACGTTCGCCCAGCTGATCGGCCAACTCGAGGCCGAGCTGCTCGACCAGGTCGTCCCGCGCGGCGGCGGCCTGGCCAAGGCGACGATGGCCCTCGCCAATCGCTGGGTCACGACCCGCCAGCTCGGGTTCCTGCTCGGCTTCATGGGCTCGAAGGTCCTGGGCCAGTACGACCTCGCGCTGCTGACCGCCGAGGCCACGCCCGGCAAGCTGCTCTTCGTCGAGGAGAACATCCGGGCCACGGCGGCCGCGCTCGACGTCCCGCTCGAGCCGTTCCGGACCTGGATCGCGCTCCACGAGACGACCCACGCCTTCGAGTTCGAGGCCCATCCCTGGCTCCGGCCGTACCTCGCCGATCGCCTGGAGCGGCAGCTCAGGCTGTTCGGCAAGGAGGCCAGCGGACTCGGCCGCGAGGCATTGCGCGGCCTCGGCCGGGCGATCCGGGGCGAGGGCGACGGCGTCGAGCACTGGATGGAGCGCCTGATGACCGCCGAGCAGCGGACCCTGTTCCGCGAGACCCAGGCGGTGATGAGCCTGCTCGAAGGGTTCAGCGACTACGTGATGGATGAGGTCGGGAAGGACCTCGTGCCGGACGTCGAGCGGATCAGGGCGAAGTTCCAGGAGCGACGAAACGCCCGCCGCTCGCCGTTCGAGCGAGCGGTCATGCGCCTGACCGGGATGGACGTCAAGCTCGAGCAGTACGCCAAGGGCGAGGCGTTCGTGTCGGCGATCGCTGCGGCCGGCGGCTCGGCCGCGCTGAACCGGCTGTGGGCTGGCCCCGAGATGCTGCCGCGCCCCGGCGAGATCGACAACCCGGCGGCGTGGATCGCGCGGGTCGCCCTCGTCGAGGACGCGACGGCCTCGTGACCGCCCGGTGACCGCGTCTTGAGCGACGACGGCATTCGCCGGACGGCCGGGCCCGGGTCCGGACCGGGCGGCACCCCGACCGCGATCGCGCTGTCGCCGATCCTCTCGGCGCGCTACCGGTCGCGCGATCTCGACCTGATCCGCGCCGCCGCCCCCGGCGCGCGGATCGTGACCCTGTCGCGGGAGGGCCTGACGGACGAACCGGTCGAGGACGTCGAGGTCCTGCTCCGCGGCTGGCTGTCGTCGGACGCGTTCGACCGCCTGCTGGCGCGGGCGCCGCGGCTCCATTACGTCCACTCGGCCTCGGCGGGCGTCGAGCGGGCGCTGACCCCGGCGGCACGCGAGCGCGGTCTCGTGATCACGAACGCGCGCGGGGTGTTCTCGCGACCGATCGCCGAGTACGTCCTGATGATGATCCTGGCCGTCAGCCGCCGGCTGCCCGGCCTCCTCGAGCTCCAGCGGGAGCGGACCTGGCAGCCGCTCGAGGGCGTCGAGCTGCGCGACGTGACCGTCGGGATCATCGGGCTCGGGTCGATCGGACGGGCCGTCGGGGCGCTGGCCACCGCGTTCGGCTGCCGCGTCGTCGCCGTCCGGCGCCGATCCGACGGCGGAGCTCCGTCCATCGCAGCCGACGACGACAATCGATCGTTCGGGGAGGTCATGCTCGATCGCGTCGGCGGCCCCGGGTCGATCCCGGAGCTGCTCGCCGAATCGGACTTCGTCGTGCTCGCGGCGCCGCTCACGCCTGAGACCGAGAACATGATCGACGAGGGCGCCCTCGCGATGATGAAGTCGTCGGCGTGGCTGATCAACGTGGCGCGCGGCCGGCTCGTCGACGAGCGTGCCCTGCTCGACGCGCTCCGCGCCGGCCGGATCGGCGGTGCCATCCTCGACACCTTCCGAGAGGAGCCGCTGCCGCCCACATCGGCGTTCTACGACCTGCCGAACGTCATCGTCACGCCGCACACGTCGTGGTCGAGCGGCCGCGTCCTCGACCGGAGCGTCGAGCTCTTCTGCGACAACCTCCGCCGCTATGCCGCCGGCGAGCCGCTCCTGAACGTGGTCGATCCGACCGCCGGGTACTGATCCGCCACTCGCTCACCGGTTCGGATCTGACCACATCAGCCCATCGGCGATACTTCGCCGATGCAGATCGCCATTGTCGGTCTTGCCGGATCGGGCAAG
>DATNBW010000090.1:0-18950 GCA_035607275.1 Verrucomicrobiia bacterium
CCGGGCCAGGCGAGCGGCTGAGCGGCGATCAGGTACTGGTGGTTGAGATACGAGCCACCGAACGCCGCCTGGAAGAATCGGTCGGCGATGACGTACTTCGGAGCGCCGTTGCCATGGAGGTACTCGTAGATCGGCAGGGCCGTGGTGTCGTAGTAGCCCATCGTCATGCCGACCGAGTCGGATCCGGTGACGTAGCGATCCTGCTTCCCGCCGTCGAGCTGGTACTGCTCCTGGTAGAACTTGTGGACGAGGTCACGGGTGCACCCGCCCGGCAGGCCGTACGGCGCCCCGGTCGCCGGGTCGATGGCCCCGTTCACGATCCCGTTGCCGAAGCTGAACTCCTTGTTCGGCCGCGGGCAGGTCGTCGCGTCGGCCGGGATGTACTGGTCGATGTTGAACGGCGCGTTGAGGAAGTGGCTGGTGTACGTGGTCGTCGTCGAATCCGGGAACGTCACCGTCTCCGGGTTGCAGGCGGGCTGCTTCGAGAGCGTGTTCGCCGGGAACGCCGGGCTCGCGCTGCCGGCGAAATCGGTGTTCAGGTTGACGTCGAGCTGCTTGAGGCAGGTGTAGGGCGAGCCGTTCTCGGCGATCTGCGTGGTGTGCGCCGCGTCCGCGTCGGCCAGCCCGGTCGGATGCTGACCGTTGACGTCGCCCCACAGGCCGTACAGGTTGTCGAAGCTGTGGTTCTCCTCGTAGATCACGACGATGTGCTTGTAGATGCCGAGCGGTCCCTTGTCGGCAGCGACAGCCGGACCGGCCGCCATCAGGCTGATCGAGACGAGGGACGCCGAGGCGAGGACGGCGCGCAGCCGCCCGGTTCCGTGCATCACGAATCCTCCTCAGGGGCACGCGAGAAGTCGAATGCGAGGACGATACAACTGGTTCGCGGAGCGTGAATTCGAGCCCGTCGGGCGGGGGCTCGTCAGGCACGATCAGGGAGCCGCGATCGCCGTCCAGACGTGGTCGACGAGCGACTCGATCCAGGCCTCGTTCGCGGTCATCCCGAGGATCGCGTGATGGCCGAAGACGGCGCCCGCGATCATCTCGGTCACGACGAGCGGGTCGATGTCCGGGCGGATCTCGCCCCGCTCGATGCCAGCTCGGAGCATCGCCTCGACCATGCCCCGGCGCGGGCCGAGGATCCGCTCCCGGAACGCCACGAGCAGGCCGGGCTCGCGCTGCTCCTCGACGAGGAGCGAGCCGAGGATCCGGATCGCGCCGCTGTCGATGAGCATCGCGATCGCCTGCCGGACGAGGAGCCCGAGGGCCGTTCGCGAATCGACGTCGAGGGGCGGCAGGGCGAACGGCGTCTCGGTCGCGAGGGCTGCCACGACGAGATCCCGCTTCGACGGCCAGCGTCGGTAGATCGTCGTCTTGCCGACTCCGGCGGCAGCCGCGACGGCCTCGATCGAGAGGGCGCCGTAGCCGACCTCGACGAGCTGGGCAAAGGTCGCGCCGAGGATCGCCCGATCGGCGCCCGGGTCGCGCGGCCGACCACGGATGACGATGCCGGGCCTGGCCGGAGCCGCCGGCGGCGTCTCGCCGCCGACCGGTTGCCTGCCGCCGACCGGCTGCTTGCCCTCGCGGACGCGCGACGACGACCCCGCGGTCGGGGCCGTCGTCGGTCGAGTCGGGTTCCTGGTCATCGGGCCCAGCCTAGCCGAGCCCGCCGGTTCAGCGATGGCCGGACCCGCCGGCTGCGGCCAGGCGTGCCGGCTCCGCTCCGACGTGATCGGATCCGGCCGCGACATGGTCCGCGGCTCGGGCCGGCATCGTCCGACCGATCAGGACGGCGGTCGCAACCGCGATCCCGGCGGCAACGATCGCGGCGAGCCCGAGGGCATCGACGAACGCGCTCCGGGCAACGGTCGCCAGGGCATCCCCGGCGGGACCGCCGATCCGGCCGGCAATCGCGACCGCGGCACCGACCGAGTCGCCCGCCGCATGGGCGGCCTGGGCCGGCAACCCGACGAGCGCGTCGCCGATCCGGTCGCGATAGACCGTGTTCATCACCGATCCGATGATCGCGACCCCGAGGGCGCCGCCGAGCTGCCGGAGCAGGTCGTTCATCGCCGAGCCGACGCCGGCCTTGGTCTCCGGAACGGCGCCCATGACGGCGCTCGTCGCTGGTGCCATGACGTTGGCCAGGCAGATCGCCAGGACGAAGAGGGTCGCCGACACGATCCACGTGTCGGTCGTCGGCGTCCAGCGGGTGATGCTCAGCAGGACCAGGGCGATCCCGACGAGCGCCCCGCCGATGATCCGGTTCGTCCCGACATGCTCGCTTGCCTTCAGGCTGATCCGCGCTCCGACGGGGATCCCGACGGCCAGGGTCACCATGAGGGCGCCGGCCTCGAGGGCCGTCTTGCCCAGGACGAACTGGAGGTACTGGGTCAGCCCGAAGATCACGCCGAACATCGCGAAGAACGTGAGCGCGATGGCTCCGGCCCCGGCGGTGAACCGGGCATCGCGGAAGAGGGACAGGTCGAGCATCGGCGCCGGGGTGTGCGTCTCCCGATACCCGAACGCGAGCCCGAGGATCGCCGCCACCGCGAACGAGCCGAGGATGACCGGGTCGGTCCAGCCGGTGCCCGGCGCCTCGATGATCGCGTAGACGAGGGCAGTGACCGCACCGATCGAGAGGAGCGCACCGGGGAGGTCGAGGCGGGCCTGCGCCGGGTCCTTGCTCTCGGGCACGAGGACGAAGCCGAGGCCGAGGGCCAGCAGGGCGATCGGGACGTTGAGGAGGAAGACGGCGCCCCAGGCGAAGTTCTCGATCAAGAGACCGCCGACGAGCGGGCCGAGGCCGACCCCGAGGCCGGACACGCCGGCCCAGATCGTGATCGCCTTCGCCCGCTCCTCGCGCGGAAAGACATTGGCGATGATCGAGAGCGTGCTCGGCATGATCAGGGCGCCACCGACGCCCATGGCGACACGGGCGAGAATCAGGTGGATCGCTTCGGTCGAAAAGGTCGCGACGACCGACGAGACGGCGAACACGACGAGCCCGATCTGGAGGGCGCGGGCCCGTCCGAACCGGTCGCCGAGCGCGCCCATTGTCAGGAGCAGCCCGGCGAAGACGAGGACGTAGGCGTCGACCATCCACTGGAGCTCGGCGGCCGTGGCCCCGAATGTCCGCTGGAGCGTCGGCAGGGCGACGTTCAGGACGGTGTTGTCGAGGCCGATGATGACGAGGCTGAGGGACAGGACGCCGAGGATCGCCCAGCGGCGGGCGTGGACCCGCGGGTCGATCGTCGAATCGGGAACGGACATCTCGGGGTCTCCTGGGACGAGGCAGTCGCCGCCGGTCGGCGTCCGCATTACGATACGGTACGATAGCGTATCGTTACGTGATGTCCAGAGACGAATGACGTAGATCGCCGGTCCAACGCCGATCCGCAGACGCGCCGGTCAGACGCGCCCGTCGAGCGCGATCCGGGCGCCGTTGATCGCGGCCGCCGCATCGGAGGCGAGGAAGAGGACCGTGGCCGCGATCTCCTCGGGCGTCGTCCACGGGGCGTTCTTCGGGGTCGGCGCAGTCTCGCGCTCCCGCCGCTCGTCGATGGCGCGCATCGCCACGATGTTGACGGTCACGCCGCTCGGCGCGACCTCCTTCGCGAGCGTTCGGAGCAGGATCTCCTGGGCCGCCTTCGACGCAGCGTATGGCCCGGACTTCGCAGGGGCGGTGATCGCCGCTGCCGTCCCCGCGGCGATGACCCTGCCCCAGCCCCGGTCCATCATCGCGGGCACGACGGCCTTGACGATGTTGAGCGTCGTCCAGACGTGCTGATCGAGCATCGCCTCGGTCTCCGCCCGCTCGAGCTCGACGAGCGGGGTTCCGGCCGCGAAGCCGCCCACGAGGTGGACGAGGATGTCGATCCGACCGAACGCCGCGATCGCCGTCGTGGCCGCCTCCACTGCCCCGGCCGCCGTTCGAAGGTCGCCGGTCGCGGCGACCCACCCGTCCTTCGACAGCCCGAGCTCGCCCGCAACCGACCTCAAGCGCTCGGGGTCCCGGCCGCCCAGCGCCACGCGATGACCCTGCTCGGCGAACGCGGCTGCAACGACACGACCGAGGACGCCGGTCGCGCCGGCGACGAAGACGACACGATCGGTGTGCGACATGGGCTCCTTTCGGGGTCGGCGTCGGGCACCCGGACCTTCCGTCAGACGCCACTCCGTCGTTGTCTGGCCGCCATTGTCATGCCGGGCGAGCGGATTGCGCCACGGCGCTGGGACGCCGGGGTCGCGGGGTCGCCGCGGCGCGATCGCAGTCCCGTCGCGGCGAGCCACACGGCCCGCGAGTGCGGGCCGTCCGGCACATCGTGTCGTCGACGATCCAGGGTGAGGATGACCAATCAGACGCGGGCATCCCGCTTGCGCCACTCGATTCCCGAGGCATTCCGATGGCCGTTCCGCTTCGTCGTTCTCATCGTTGGGTTGCAGCACTCGTCGTGTCGCTTGCCTTGCTGGCCGGTTGCGCGGCCTCCGCAAGCGCGCCGACCTACACGTACGCGCCGCCCGCCGGCGGGGGCACATCGTCAGCGACGGCGCCAAGTGCAGCCCCGTCCACCCCGGTCGCCACCTCCATCCCGTCGCCGACGGCCGTGCCGGCGGACGCACTCGCGTTCACTCCCGGCACGAAGTCGGCCCCGCGCGTCGTCGACGTGACCGCCGACGATCGGTTGAACTTCACGCCCGGCCTGGTCCAGGCCGCGGTCGGTGAGACCGTCACGTTCCGGATCCACAATGTCGGCAAGGCGGTTCATGAGTTCATGGTCGGGCCACTTGCTGCTGCCTTCGCCGACAAGGAGGGCACGCCCGAAGTCGCCGACATCGGCCCCGGCAAGGTCGCCAGCCTCACGTTCACCTTCACCGGGTCCGGGCCGTTCGCGTTCGCCTGCCACGCGCCCGGACACTTCGAGCACGGAATGGCCGGCTACGTCCAGCTGGTCGGACCGGGCGCGCCGGCCGTCGGGACCAAGGCCGACCCGCGGGTCATCCACCTCGACATGACGGACGCGCTCGCGTTCGATCCGAGCCAGATCGCCGTTGCCCCGGGCGAGACCGTGAAGTTCGTCCTGACCAACAGCGGGACCGTGGTCCACGAGTTCCAGGTCGGCCCGGCCGACAAGGTCGCGGCGGACGAGGTCGACGGGAAGGTCGTCGTCGAGAAGGACGAGCTAGACGAGGGGTCGACGAACGCGATCGTCTACACGTTCGACACGACCGCCGCATATGCCTTCGCCTGCCACGAGCCGGGCCACTACGAGGCCGGCATGAAGGGGACGGTAACGCTCAGGGGCGGCTGATCGCCCCGCTCAACGAAGAAGACCGCCGGGCCCGGGGGCCCGGCGATCTTCGTGATCGCGAGAAGACCCCTCGATCAGTGGCCGAGCGCCTGGAAGTAGATCCCGACGATCTGGGCGCCGACCGCATCGGCGAGATGATCGAGGCCCTTGCCGTTCGCGAGGTTCGGGTTGGCCGAGCCTTCGCCGATCGTCTTGTCGCTCCGGACGACCCAGCCACCGGCGGGGAGCCCCTCGGCGATCGCCTCGTTGATCGCCCAGGTGGTCTGGGAGGCCGTCAGCGGCGGTCCACCGACCACGAAGTTGATGAAGCCGAACACGTCCGCCAGGGACAGCGTCACCCAGTTCGCGGAGTGCTGGGCGCCGGCGTCTCCCTGTGCGGAGCGGCTCGCGATCGTGCATTCGTGGGCGAAGACCGCGGGGACCGCAACCATCGTGACGGAACCGGCGAGAGCCAGGCTGATGAGCAATCGGCGCACGGGACAACCTCCAGCGTGTTCTGCAATCCCCGGCGAATGGCCAACGGTAGCGGCCGGAGAGGTCCGGGGCAATGCGGTTGGGTCATGCGGCGCCCGGACGCGTTGCGTCGAGTCACCGGCTGCGCGCGCCGCTCCGCGGTCGCGGCACGATCCGCGCCGCGCAACCTGGCCGTCCCGACCGGTCCCAGCCGCCACCATCGGTCGGGCATGATGGAGCGGCGATGCGACCCGGCCTGAACATCCTCGACCCCGAGCTGATCGATCGGGTCGTCGACGAGGCGAAGCGCGTCCTGGCCGAGCACGGCTTCGAGATCCGCGGCGCCGAGATGCGCCGCCGGCTGATCGCGGCAGGTCTGCCGCAGCGCGAGGACGGCCGGATTCTCTTCCCGCGCGCGATCGTCGAGGAAGCCATCCGGACCGCGCCGTCGTCGTTCCAGCTGTTCGATCGGGACGGCATTGCCCGGGCGGACATCGGTGGCGACCGCGTCCACTTCATCCCGGGTTCGAGCGGCCTGAAGGTGCTCGACCACCGGACCGGCGAGGCCCGCCAGGCGACCTCTCTCGACTTCGCGGAGTACATCCGGCTCGGCGACGGGCTCGCCAACATCCCGTACCTCGCGACGGCGTTCTCGACCGGCGATCTCGAGCCCCAGGTGTCCGACGCCTGGCGGTTGTACCTGTGCCTCACGAACTCGGCGAAGCCGGTCGTGTCGGGCGCGTTCACCGAGCACGGCGTGCCCCGGATGGCCGAGATGATGGCGCTGTTCAGGGCCGGGGTGGACGACCTGCGCGCCCGCCCGCTGTCGATCTTCACGATCACCGCGACCGGCAACTTCCGCTACTCCGAGGACTCCTGCCAGAACCTGATCGACTGCGTCGAGGCCGGGATCCCGGTCGAGATCGTGCCGGTCACGCTGATGGGCCTGATCGCGCCGGTCACGCTCATCGGGGCGACCGTCTTCCACACGATCGACGTCCTCGCCGGGATCACGATGGCCCAGGTCATCCGATCCGGTGCGCCGGTCCTGTTCGGTGGCGCGCCCGCGACCTTCCACATGAAGATCGCCTCGTCGCCGATGGCCGCGATCGAGGCCCTCCAGCTCGACGTCGCCTACGTGGCGGTCGCGAAGTCGCTCGGACTGCCGACCCAGTCCTACATGGCCCTGTCGGACGCGAAGACGCTCGACGCCCAGGCCGGCGCCGAGACCTTCGGGTCGGCGCTGCTGGCCGCGCTGGCCGGCGTGAACTCCGTGTCAGGACCCGGCATGCTCGACTTCCTGCTCGTCTTCTCGCTGCCGAAGCTCGTGTTCGACGATGCGATGTGCGGTCAGGTGCTCCATTTCGTCCGCGAGGTCCGCGAGCTGAACGACCTGCCCGTGCACGAGCTGGTCGACCAGCTGATGGCGGACCAGCACCTGATCATGGCGCCGCACACTCTCGCCCACTGGCCCGCGGAGCTCCTCCTGCCCTCGACGCTGATCGACCGCGACAACCGCGAAGCGTGGACTCGGGCCGGGGCGAAGGAGATCGACCAGCGCGCGACGGACGAGGTCGACCGACGGCTCTCGGTCTACCGCCAGCTCGAGACGGATCCGCTGATCGACGCCGAGCTGCTCCGGATCATCCGGTCCGGGATGGTCGACCCGGATGCGGCGCTGCCCGTGGTGCCGCCCGCACCGGAACCTGCCGAAGGATCCGGCGACGCCGGGCCGGGCCGCCGCCACAACCGTCGACGCGAACGGCCGGCCGGCTGATCCGGCGGCGGGACGCGACGCGGGTCACGTCGGCCCGGGGCGTGCCGATCGATCCGGGCGAGGCCGAGCCACGCGGCTCGCCCGACCCGCTCGGTCGTCGGCGGGTCGCTGGCTGCTCGATCACGGCTCGGCGAGCCGGAGCCGGACGGGGAGGCCGACGAACTGGCCGTAGCCATCGGCCGCAGCCTCGAGCGAGGCGATCTCGCGCGACGTCAGCGGGATCAGGAGCGTCACGGCCACGGTGACCGCATCACGGCCGAGCGACCGCCGCCAGCCACCGACGACGAGCCCGTCGCGCACGACGATGTGGGTCCCGAGCACGTCGGCCACCGTGCGCGCCTTCGGCAGCGACTCGCCGAAGATCGGGGAGTAGTCGACGAACGAGCCCAGGTACTCGTCGTAGTTCGGCAGGAGCAGGACGTGTCGCGCGGGGACGGCGCCCGGCTCAGGATCGAACGCACCTGCGGCCGCCCAGTACTCCTTGCCGTCGATCCGCCGCCCCTCGAGCGCGTCGCCGGCCGACGCGATCCCCTCGCGCACGGTCCCGACCGTCAGGCCCGACCACCAGGCCATGTCGTGAGCCAGGGCCGGCCCGTGGCTCCGGAAATAGCGGATCGTCAGCTCGCGCAGTGCGTCGGGACGAGACCGGCGCGGAGCCGGCGGGACGAGGTCGTCCACGAGCATGAAGGTCGCCTGCCGGCCACGACGCGGTCCGTTGCAGAGCACGCCTTCGAGCTCGGCGTGCATTCCCAGCAGGCCGAGCCGAAGACCGCGGGCGTCCTCGACGCCCGCGGCGGTCAGCGCGGCACCGAGCTCCGGCCGGGTCATCGCGACGCCTCCGGCGAGGGCCGTCCGAAGGATCCCGGGCACGCGTCGCAGCGTTGCCTCGTCGATCCCTTCGCGCCCGTTCATCGAGCGGTTCTGGGCCTGGACTCGGGGGCCCACGAGAGCCAGGATCCAGCGCACGTCCGGCGGAGCGAGGAAGTGCCAGGTCGGTCGCGGGCCATGGGTTCTGACGAAGCTGCCCGCGTCCAGCGCGCCGCCGAGCGCATCGAGACCCGTGTCCGGCCCCGGCCCGAGGCGCTGGGCGATCCCCCACAGCGCACCGGGCACGTCCTGCGACTGGACGGCGCCGAACCAGCCGACGGCATCCTCCGGCGTCGCGAGCGGCGGCCCGACGAGGCGGCTGTTGCGCAGCCGGGCGTGGGCGATCGCGCGGTTCGTCACACCCGGAGTCTAGGAGGGGCGCGACCCGGACTCGACATGAATGGGTGGCTACGATGACGTCGTGAGCCGTGCACCCGCCGGTTGGGATGTCGACAGCCCGGTCCAGGCCGAGGTGTTCGTCGTGTGGCTCGACGACGACCAGCTCCAGCTCACGGGTCCTGACGGCCCCCAACCGTGGCTGCTCCAGCTCGGACAGACCGAGCACCCGGTCGAGGTCGTCGACCGGATCGTCCGCGACATCGTCGGCCCGCCCATCCTCGTCCACTCGACGTCGTGGCGGCGCGACCGCGATGCCGTGATCCTGAGCTTCGTCGTCGTGATCGGGCGGGAGCTGGTCGGGAGCATGGCCAGCGTCCCGATCGAGCGGGCCGAGCTCGCCCGCTCCGAGGCGACCGCCGCGCCGCGCAACATCGCGACGAGCGCCGTCGTCGAGCACGGACTGCGCCACCTGGCGTGGCTCGTCCAGGACGATCCCGTCGTCGCCGCCGAACTGCCGGCGCCATGGCGGCCGCTGCTCGCCGCGTACGTCCCCGAACCGTTCCGCTCGCTCGGCTGAAGGAGGTCATCGTCATGGACGATCCGCAATCGTTCACGAACCGCTGCGCGTGCGGTTGGGAGATCACCGGGACCGAGGAGGAGGTCGTCGACGCGACGATCGATCACGGGCGGCGGATCCACAACATGGAGGCGACCCGCGAGCAGGTCCTGACGGCGCTGCACGACGCGGCGACGACGACCGACGCGGTGAGCGAGTCGGCAGCCGGGTGACGAAGGCCGCCGTCACCTATTCGACCTACCTCGCGATCGACGAGCTGCTCGCGGCCCAGCGGCCCCTGTCGGTCGGGCCCGACGGCCGGCCGGAGCACGACGAGCTGCTCTTCATCGTCATCCACCAGGTCTACGAGCTGTGGTTCAAGCAATTGCTCCACGAGCTCGCCGAGGTCCAGCGGACGCTCGAGGCCGGCGAATCCGACACGACTCTCCACCTGCTGAACCGGGTCCTGAAGATCCTCAAGACGCTCGTCGCCCAGATCGACGTCCTCGAGACGATGACGCCGCTCCAGTTCCTGTCCTTCCGCGATCGGCTCGAGTCGGCGTCGGGGTTCCAGTCCGGGCAGTTCCGCGAGGTCGAGGCGGTCCTCGGGATGCGGGACGCGTCGGCGAGTTCCGCCCAGCCCAAGGGATCGGTGGCACGGGCCCGGATCGAGGCGGCCCAGCAGAGGCGATCCGTGTGGGGCTCGTTCCTGTGGTTCCTCGCCGCGCGCGGCCACGCGCTTGCGGACGACGTGCTCGCGCGCGACGTCACGCTCCCGCCGGAACCGGACGAGCGGGTCCAGGACGTTCTCCTGGGGGTCTACCGCGGCGATGCCGACGCGGCCCTCGTCGCCGAGCGGCTCGTCGACGTCGACGAGGGATTCCAGGAGTGGCGCTATCGCCACGTGAAGATGGTCGAGCGGACGATCGGGACGAAGCGGGGCACGGGCGGCTCGGCCGGCGTGGAGTACCTCCGCCGGACGCTCTTTCAGCCGGTCTTCCCCGACCTCTGGGAGATCCGCGGGCGGTTGTGAGCGGATGCGTCATCGATGGACGCTCCACGAGCACGCACGGACAACCGCGCATCGAGACGCGCCCGAGACGACTCCGACACAGCATGTCGTTCCCTTGCGCGAGCGGGCCGGTCTCGAGCCACCCGACCGTGTGCAACGTTCGGCCCCTCGAGACGTCCTCCCGGCAGCGTCGCAGGGACGTTGAAGCACGAGGAGGTCGATCCATGGAAGCCAACCTCGAGGCACGGAGCAGCCGGCGTCGGGTCCTCGCCGCGGCCGGCGGCGGGATCATCGGGATGGTCCTCGGAGCCATGGGCCGGAGTTCGACGGTCCGCGCCGCCACCGGCGACGCGATCGTCGCGGGCCAGGCGAATGCGGCCAATGTCGAGACGTCGCTGTCGATCTCGGACGTCTCGTCCGTCGCGACCGGGCTGCGGGTCGCCGCAGCATCGAGCGGCGTCGCCATCGCCGGCGGCAGCCCGCGCGGCAACGGTGTGCTGGGCGTCAGCGGGACCACCGACGTCGCTCCCGATGCCGGAGCCGACATCGGCGTCTCGGGTCGAGCCGACCATGCCGAGGCGATCGCCGGCGTCGGTGGCGACAGCAGCACCGGGGTCGGTGTCCTGGGCACCGCGGACAGCGTCGGCGTGCTCGGTGCGGGCGGCCAGGTGGGCGTGCTCGGCAACTCGTTCGATCTCACCGGCACGTCGGTCTACGCGGTCAGCAGCGCGTACCCGCTTCCCGCTCCCCTGGCCAATACCGCGCTTCATGCCCGCCGCGCCCTGAGCGCCGGTGGCTACGCCGCGTACGTCGACGGGCGGCTCCGGATGCGCCTGAGCGGTCGCGCGTCGATGGCCAGCGGAACATCGAGCAAGGCGATCTCGGTCACCGGGCTGACGTCGACGATGATGGCCTTCGCAGTCCTCCAGACGAGCGAATCGGCGACCTGGGTGCGGGCGGCCGTTCCGTCGGCAGGCGTGCTCAGGATCTATCTGAACAAGGCGCTCACGAGCAGCGCGGTCGTCGCGTGGATGGTGATCGGATGAGCCGCTCGCCGAGCCTCGATCTTGGATCAACGGGCCCGTACCTCGCCCGTCGTGCCGCGCGGGCTCGCGCCTCCGGCCGGCCGGGGTCGCCGTGGCTGTCGATGCTGGCCCGGATGGCTCGGCCGACGAGCCCGCGCCGCGTGACGTTCGACGCTGCCCTCGTTCGGCCGCTCGCCGCGCTTCGAACGCGGGCGAGCTCAAGACCGAAGGCGTCGCGTCAGGACGACTGACCGGCGCTCAGCTGCCTCGGCGGCCTTCGCGCTCGGCGTTCTCGGCGAGCCTCACGGCGACGACCTTCGCCACGAGCGCAGTCGGGATGGGAACGCCGATCCGGAACTGGATCGTCCCTTTCCCCGCAAGGAAGGGTGCGAGCTCCGCGCCGAGCGCCTCGATGACGGCCCCGCTGGCCGGGAACAGGCTGTCGTGCGTCCGGTACGCCGCGTACGACACGAGGAACTGCCCGGCGTGACTGCGGAACGCCGGCATCGAGTAGGCGATCGTCTCGATCGCGTCCGGGGCGGCGGCGCGGATCGTGCGGCGCAGCTCCTCGATTGCCGGTCGCCGATCGTCGGGCAAGGCGGCGATGTATGCGTCGACGCTCGTCGGTTTCGGCGTGGGCATGGACCGCTGGCGCGTCAGTTCGTCGGAGCGTCGGACGTCAGGGCCGCTCGGCGGCGCGCTTGCTGGCGGCGCGGTAGCGGTCCTGCGCCGCGACCTCTTCGATCTCGGCCATGGCCGCCTCGGTCTCGGCGTCGGCGACGTCCGCCCGGGTCGCCAGGGTGACCGCCTTCGCTGCCGCGGCCGTCTTGGCCGCGGACGTCTCGGCGAGGGCCATCGCCGTCAGGGCTTCCCTGGCGGCCTTGGCCGTCGCGAGCGCCGCCTCGGCGGCATCGTCGGCAGCAGCCGCTGCGGTTTCGGCTGCCAGTCGACCGCGCCGCGCCACGGCGACCGTCCGTTCTGCGGCTCGCCACTGCTGGAGCGCCTCCTCCGTCGTCAGGGGGGCCTCGTTCTTGTCGGGCATGCCGTCTCCTCGCTCGGCCGTGGTGAGCCTGACCCTCAGGGTACTCGGCTCGGCGAACGGCAAGCGAGGTCGGCGCTCGCGGATGGTCGCTCAGTGCTGGGTCGAGACCCGCTGGAGCATCTGGGCGAGCTGCTCGAGCAGCTTCCAGGCGACCTCTGCGTCACCCTGGACGAAGGAGCGGAAGTCCCAGAGCGTCATGACGTAGCAGTGGAGATCGGAGCCCGCCGTGACCGTCGCCGTCCGGACACGGTCGGCGATCAGGGCGATGGCGCCGAAATGGCCGCCGGGCCCCAGGCGCGCGACCTCGGCACCGTCGACCGAGACGATCGCCTCGCCGTCGGCGATGACGAAGAACCCGATTCCATGGTCGTCACCCTGGCGGACGACGATGCTCCCGGCAGGAAACGTGCGCTCGGTGAAGTCCTTGGCGAGCTTCTCGAGGTGACGGCGATCCAGGCTCGAGAGCAGCGGAACGTTGGCGAGCGCATCTACCACATTCGTCGACATGCGGGAAGTGTCGCCTCGCCTTCTCGCTTGTCAATGGCGCGTCGCGCCGTGTGTCAGCGGCTCGCAACGTTGCGATCCTCCATCGCCGGGGTTCGCCCGTCGCCACGGGGCCGGCGAACCGCCGCTCGACCGGCGCGACAGCCGCGGTGGATACTTCCGAGCATGGCGGTGAACGACACCACGCCGCACGTCGAGCATTACGCGAACGGCATCGTGAAGCTGTCCGGCTTCCATCTGGGCGGCGAGATGCACGGCGACTGGCGGTTCTTTCGCCTCGACGGGAGCCTGATGCGGAGCGGGGCATTCGATCGAGGCCGGCAGATCGGGCCGTGGCGGACATTCGATCGGGTCGGCCGAGTGGTTAAGGAGACCGACTTCGGCATGGGCAGAGGCACCGGCACCGGCCCCGAGGACTGACCGGCGCTGCGGCGCCCAACGCACCCGAAACAAGCGAACGACCTTCCGGCGTGGAAGGTCGTTCGTCGCACGTGTGGGCCGGTTGCCTACGGTCGGTGCGCCTCACCGGCCGCTGCGGCGGCCGCTCCGATCGCCTGTCCCGCCGCCCTGGCTGCGGCCGCGGTGGTGAGGCCTGTTGCGGATGCAGCGGCGCTGTTCGCCTTGCCCGCGGCAGCGGCGGCGGCACCCCGGGCCTTGCCCGCGGCAGCGGCAGCGGCACCCTTGGCCTTGCCGGCGGCGGCGGCGGCTTCGCCACGGGCCCGGCCGGCGGCGGCGGCCGCGGTGGCATTCGCCCTGGCCGATGCCGCGACCGCTGCGCCGTACGCGGAGGCCGCCGCGGACACGGCCGCTCCGCGATCCGCGCCCGACGCGTAGTCGGCCCGGGCGAGGGCGGAGATGGTCGATCCCTGGCCGGTCCGGGCCGGCTGCGGCGTGGCAGCGACAACGACTGCAGCCGACATCGCAAGAGCGCCGACGGTGGTCAGGACAACGCGAATCCTCATCAGGACTCCTCCTGTTGCGATCCCCGGAGCCCTGACCTTATCTCGATCGCCTGGATTCCGCAGGCGGCGCGAGCCGCCCACGGGAGGGCCACACGCCGGACCGGCGGTTGCCCGCCGAGCCCGGCGTCGACCCGACTACTGGTTCGCCTTGATCAGCGCGGTCGCGATCGGCAGGCTGTCCGAAGCCGTCTGCGCGATCACGACCAGCATGTGGTCAGCGATGTGGAAGACGGCGACCCCACCCGTCTGCGCCTTGCCGTTCGCGACGTCGACCCCGTCGACCGTCGAGGTCGAGAACGTGGCGCCCATGCTCGAACCCATCCCCGCCAGGGCTGCCTGATACGCGGTCGCGCTGAGCGATCCTGCCGGGAATGCGATGACCATCAGGATCGAGGTCCCGCCTCCGCCATCGATCTGCCGGAACCCGACCTTGACCACGCTCCCGAAGGCGCCCAGGCCGCTCGCCATCTGCGTCTCCATCGCCGTCTGGAGCGCGGGCGGGAGAGCCGTCAGGGTGTACGGCGGGTCGATCGTGAGGCCGACCGTCGGATCGGTCGCCCCGGGTGCGCTCGGGGCGGTCGTCGGGGTAGGCGAGGCCGTCGGCGTAGCGGACGGAGCCGCGCTCGCCGTGGCCGTGGCCGTGGCGGTCGCGGTGGCCGTGGCCGTCGGGCTCGTCGTCGCCGGGGCCGACGAGCCGCAGCCGGCCAGCGAGGCGGCCAGGATGCCGGTGATGGCGGCGAGGCCGGCGAGGCGACGAAGCGAAGGCGGCGCGGCGACGTGGATCATCTGACTCCCTCCTCCAGATCGATCGGTGGGTTGTTCGGGTCCCGTGACCAGTGTGCCTGCACGGAGCGTGGTCTGTCGATCCGGGCCGTGCTCAGGCGTCGATCTCGCGCTTGCGGCGAGCAACGAAAGCGACGATCGCCTCCGCGGCGGCGGCGTCGAGCGGCGGCGCCTCGAACTCGCCGAGGAGCTGCTTCCAGATCCGGTTGGCGCGCTCCGTGGCCGTGTGCGCCCCGTCGTCGAGCCACGTCTCGTAGTTCCGCCAGTCCGACACGATCGGGCGGTAGAAGGCGGTCTCGAACCGCTCGAGCGTGTGGGCGGCGCCGAAGAAGTGCCCGCCCGGCCCGACCTCGGCGATCGCATCGAGCCCGAGCGACGCCTCGTCGACCGCGACCGGCTGGAGCACCTCGGACATCATCTGGAGAATCTCGGCGTCGATGATCAGCTTCTCGTAGGAGGCCGTCAGGCCGCCCTCGAGCCAGCCGGCTCCCTGGTAGAGGAGGTTGACGCCGCCCATCACGGCGCCCCAGACGGCCATCTCGGATTCGTAGGCGGCCTGGGCGTCGACGACCGCCGAGGCCGTGGCGTTCGACGACCGCCACGGAAGCCGGTAGCGGCGCGCCATCTGGCCCGAAGCAATCGCACCCTTGACGTACTCGGGTGTCCCGAACGCCGGCGAGCCCGTCCGCATGTCGACGTTCGAGGTGAACGCGCCGTACACGACCGGGGCACCCGGTCGCACGATCTGGGTCAGGGCCACGCAGAAGAGGGCCTCGGCGTTCTGCTGGGCGATCGCCGCGGCGAGGGTGACCGGGGTCATCGCGCCCGCCAGCGTGAACGGGGTCGCCACCACGGCCTGACCGGCCTCGGCCATGGCGATCAGGCCGTCGCTCATCGGCCCGTCGAGCCGGAGCGGCGAGTTCGTGTTGATGATCGTGATCAGTGACGGCTCGCTCGCCAAGGCCTCGCGCGAGACCCCCCGCGCCAGCCCGACGACCTCGAGCGCGTCCTCGACCACCGTCGCTCCGAAGCCGAGGCAGTGCCACGTCTTGTCGAGGGTCGTCGCGAGACAGGCGTACATGTCGAGATGGCGCGTCTCGACCGGCAGGTCGGTCGGCTCGAGCGGACCGCCCGCCTCCTGGTGGATGACGTTGAGGGCGCTGATCAACGCGACGTAGTCCTGGAAGTCCTGCCACGTGCCGGCTCGCCGGCCGCGGTCCAGGTCGGTCACGAACGCCGGCCCGCCGACCGACGAGAAGACGAGGTTCCGACCGCCGAGGACGACGTTGCGCGACGGGTTGCGGGCATGAAGCGTGAATTCGGCCGGCGCCGTCGTGATCAGCTCCTCGACCAGAGCGCCGTCCATCCGGACGCGACGGTTCGACCGGTCGACCGTCGCCCCGGCCGCCGCGAGACGGTCGATCGCCCGGTCGCCGAGGACCTCGATCCCGACCTCGGACAGGATTCGCAGCGAGGTCCGGTGGATCTCCTCGACGTGATCGGCCGACAGCACCTCGAGGGGCCGAAAGGGGTTCGTGAGGGTCCGGAACGGGAGCTGCGGGATGCCGCCGCCGGTCCGGCGCGCGTGGCGACGGTGCGCGACAGGATCGGCGGTCACCCGCCGGTCCGGTCGCGTTCGCCCGATGCCGGCGGGGTCGGGAACATCGGCCGCACGGACCCCTGCAGGATCCGGATGTTGCGCCGGGCCAGCAGCATCTCCGTGATCAGCGCCAGGGCAGCCGTCACGAGCCCGCCGGCCAGCGCCGTGCCGAGCTGGGCATTGGCAGCGCGGACAAGGACGAGGGCCGCGATCGCTCCGACCACCACGGTGTTGAGGATGACGACGAGGAACGGAGTGGACGCGATCATGTGCAGGAGCCCGGGCGTTCCCGGTGGAACCGCCATCGTGATCGAGGCGCCGGCCAGATCGTCGTGGACGCCCATGACGAAGTACGGTTCGAGGTCCGGTGCGATCTCGAGGTAAGCGGCTCGGATCCGGTTCATCCCGAGGATCGCCTGCGCATCGTGGTAGTTCGAGGCCGCGATCCGTGCCCAGGCGCCGATACCGACGAACAGGTCGACCGGAAGGATCACGAACGCGAATGCGAAAAAGGCCGTGCCGAATCCGTCGATCCCGCCGATCAGGCCGAGGGCCACGATCGAGGCCGACAGCGTCGAGAGGTACATTCCTGCGCGGCTGAAGGCCTCGTTCCAGGCGAGGCTCCGCGACGCGAGCAGCGACCAGTGCTCGGTCGACAGGATCTGGAGCCGGATCTGGACGGGCGTCGGACCGCTGCCCGGGGAAGCCGAGCCGGTGACCGGCGTCGGGCCCGGCTCGGGCGGCGGTCCCGGATTCCGCTCGAACGTCATCGCTGGCTCTCTCCGCTCTCGCACCTGCGATCGATGCCGCAGTATCCCGCGTCGACCGTCACGCGGGAACGGCGGACTCGGCGGCTGCGACGAGCACGTCGGCGGCCTCGGTCACCTGGTCGCGGGTGACGTCGAGGTGGGTGACGGCCCGGATCGTCCGCGCGTCGAACGGGACGACGAGGACCCCGGCCCTCCGGGCGGCGTCGATCACCGTCGCAGCGTCGGGCGCGCCCGCTGCCAGCCGGAAGACGACGATATTCGTCTGGACCGTGCCCAGGTCGAGCTCGATCGCGGGGCTGGCGGCGAGGCGTTCGGCAAGCAACCGAGCGTTGGCATGGTCGTCGACGAGGCGGTCGAGATGATGGTCGAGGGCGTGGTCGGCGGCGGCCGCGAAGATCCCGACCTGGCGCATCGCGCCGCCGGCCATGCGCCGGTACCGGACGGCCCGGGCCAGCAGATCGCGCGAGGCGGCAAGGATCGAGCCGCCCGGGGCGCCGAGGCCCTTGGAGAAGGCGACCGAGACGAGGTCGAACGGGCGGGCGAGATCGGCGATCGGGACGCCCAGCGCGATGGTCGCGTTCCAGAGGCGTGCGCCGTCCAGGTAGCTCGCGATCCCGACGTCGCGCGCCGCCGCGGCGATCGCAGCCCCGTCCTCGACCCCGACGACGACCCCGCCGGCCCGGTTGTGGGTGTTCTCGACCGACACGACGGTCGTCGGCGGATACATCACGCCGGCCGGCTTCCGCGCGGCGAGGAGGTCGTCGGCGGTGAACCGCCCGTTCGCCCCGACCTCGGTCAGCTGGACCCCGCTCGTCGCGGCCGCCCCACCGGTCTCGAACCAGAGCAGATGGGCCTCCCGGCAGACGATCACCTCGTCGCCGGGAACGGTCAGCAGCCGGATCGCGACCTGGTTGGCCATCACGCCGGTCGGGAACCAGAGCGCCGCCTCGTGGCCGAGGAGGGCGGCGACCCGCTCCTGCAGCCGGTTGATCGTCGGATCCTCGCCGAACTGGTCGTCGCCCACCTCGGCCCGGGCCATGGCCTCGCGCATCGCCGCCGTCGGGCGGGTGACGGTATCGGAGCGGAGGTCGATCGGGGCGTCGCCGGTCATTGCGAAAGCGTAGCGCCGGGGCCGCGTGTCGTAGGCTCTCATCGATGCCCGCCAACCATCCGATCTTCGGCCGCGACGTCCCCGATGCGGCCTGGCGCCCGACCCCCGTGCTTCTCGCCGAGGCGCGGCTCGCGACGTTCCTGCGGTCAACGCGCGAGCCGGATCTCGAGGCCCTCCAAGCCCGCGCGGTTGCCGATCCGGCCTGGTTCTGGGGGGCCGCGATCGACGACCTCGGCCTGGCGTGGCAGCGCGCGCCGGACCAGGTCATGGACGCCAGCGGCGGCCCCGAGTGGACGCGCTGGTGGCGGGGCGGCGCCTTCAATCACGCCGAGGCGTCGACTGCCCCGCGCGCGGCGCGCGACCCGAACGGCTGGGCGCTGGCCTGGGAAGCCGAGGACGGCGAAGTCCGCCGGCTGACGAACCGCGGCCTGCGCGATACGGTCGTGGCCGCCGCCAGGATGTTCGTCGCGCAGGGGGTCCGGCCCGGTGACCGGGTCGGGATCTTCCTCCCGATGCTCGTCGAGACGGTCGTGGCGACCCTCGCGCTCGGCCGGATCGGGGCGATCTTCACCCCGATCTTCTCCGGGTATGGAGCGCCGGCGGTGGCCGCCCGGCTGCGCGACTGCGAGGCGAGCGTCCTCGTCACGGCGGACGGCTTCCTCCGGCGCGGGTCGGTCGTGCCGATGAAGGCGATCGCCGACGAGGCCGTCGCCCTCGCGCCGACCGTTCGTCGCGTCATCGTCGTTCGCCGGATCGGTGGGCGCGGCCCGGCGACGCCGTGGAACCCGCAGCGCGACCGCTGGTGGGACGCGGCGCTCGACGCCGCGCGGGCCGCCA
>DATNBW010000097.1:0-7665 GCA_035607275.1 Verrucomicrobiia bacterium
TGCTGTCGGGCTCGCTGCTCGACTACGCCCTGCCGCGCGCGTCATGGCTGCCGGCGTTCGAGCTGGACGAGACCGTGACGCCCAGCCCGGTGAACCCGCTCGGTGTCAAGGGCGTCGGCGAGGCCGGCTGCATCGCCTCGACCGCTGCCGTCGCGAACGCCGTGAACGACGCCCTCGCGCCGCTCGGCATCCGCCACCTCGACATGCCGTTCACCGCCCAGACCGTGTGGCGGGCGATCCAGACCGCGAAGGGAGCCCGGGCATGATCCCCAACGCGTTCGACTACCGGCGGGTGGGCTCGCTCGACGAGGCGCTCGGCCTCGTCGGGTCGCCCGGGACCAAGGTGATCGCCGGCGGCATGAGCCTCCTGCCGCTGATGAAGCTCCGGCTCGCCAACCCGGAGCGGCTCGTCGACATCGGCCGCCTCGCGGAGCTCAAGGGCGTCATCACGACGCGCGACGGGCGCCTCGCCATCGGGGCGCTCACGACCTACTCCGAGCTGGCGGAGTCGGACGCTCGTCACTACGGGCTGCTCCGCGACGCCCTCCCGGACATCGGCGACGTCCAGGTCCGCAACCGCGGGACGATCGGCGGTTCGGTCGCCCATTGCGATCCCGCGTCCGACCTGCCGGCGGTCCTCCTCGCCCTCGACGCCGAGATCGTCGCCCGATCGAAGCGCGGCGAGAAGATCTACGCGGCGGACGGGTTCTTCACGGGCCCGTTCTCGACCGCCCTCGCCGAGGACGAGATCGTCACCGAGATCCGCCTGCCGGGTCCGCGCAACGATGCCGGATCCGCCTACGTGGCCCTGTCCCAGCGGGCGTCCGGCTACTCGATCGTCGGCGTCGCCGCGGTCGTCATCAAGGAGGGCGGCAGCGCGATCACGAAGGCCGGGATCGCGCTGACCGGTGTCGGCGATGCACCGTACCGGGCCAGGGCGGTCGAGGCCGCGTTGATCGGGAACGAGGGCAACGCGGAGGCGATCGCCGCCGCGGCGGCCCACGCGACCGATGGCGTGACGGTCGCCGGCGACATCCACGCGGACAGCGAGTACCGGGCGGCGATGGCCGTCACGTACACGAAGCGCGCGATCACGGCGGCGCTCGTCCGTCTCCACGAGTGACGGACCGGCGCGACCGCCTCGCGCAGCGCGCCTGATCCGAGCGGTTCGGTCACGGGTGCGGCTCGAGCGTCTGACGCCGGGTCGTCGCCCGCCCGCCGAGCTGGTGGGAACGGTCCTGGCCCGCGACATCGTGGTCGGCGGGAGCCGCTGGTCGAAGGGCCGGCGACTGGCGGCGGCCGACCTCGACGCGTGGGCTGCCGACCCGTCGCTCGGGGTCGGACCGGTCACGGTCATCGCCCTCGACCCGGGCGACCTCCACGAGGACGAGGCCGCGCTCCGGCTCGCCGCCGCCATCGCCGGATCCGGCCTGACCCGGCGGGGTCCGGTCCAGAGCCGCGTCGACCTGCTCGCCGAGACCGACGGGGTCGTCCACGTCCGCGCTCCGGCCCTCGAGCGCCTGAACCGGCTCGATCCGCTCGAGGTCTTCACTCGCCTCGACGGGTCGATCGTCGCGGCCGGCGACCTCGTGGCCAGCGTCAAGGTTGCCCCGCACGTGGTCGAGGGTGGCGTGGTCGCAGCCGGCGCCCGGATCGCCGGCGACGGCCGCCGGCCGCTCGTCCGCGTCGCGCCGTTCCGGGCGATGCGGGTCGCCGTGATCGTGAAGGAGTCGCTCCGTGCCGCCGATCGGCCACGGTTCGAGGCCAGCGTCCGGGACAAGGTCGAGAGCCTCGGCTCGACGATCTCCGGGATCGACTACGTGGCCGACGAGGACCCGGCCGTCCAGGGTGCGCTCGCCGGACGAAGCCGGGGGAGGGGACGAGCGGACGTGATCCTCACCGCCGGCGGCCGCTCGACCGACCCGTCGGACCCGTTCTTCGTCGCGATCGCCGCGCTCGGCGGCCGGGTCGTCCGTCACGGCGTGCCGGCCCACCCGGGGTCGATGCTGTGGCTGGCCCGGATCGGCCGGACGGCGATCCTCGGCCTGCCGACCTGTGGCGCCTACTCGAAGGCCACCGCCGCCGATCTGCTCCTGCCGCGCCTCCTGACCGGCGAGCCGCCGACCCGCCGGACGGTGTCGCACCTCGGCCACGGCGGCGTGCTCACCCGGGAGATGCGCTTCCGGTTTCCGCCCTACGCCCGCGAGCTCGAGGCACCCGACGGCTGAACGCCGCCCATCGGCCCGACGCGGGCTGACCGATTCCGCTGGTCCGCCATACGGCGCGACGACGGATTCCTCGTATGCTCCGGGCGTCGATGGAACCGTCACCCTCGCCCGGATCGATGCCCGCCGCCGCGTGGCCCGACGCCGCGCCGCCGGTCGCTGCCGCATGGCCGCTGATCGGCCGCGAGGAGCTGCTCGGCGAGATCATCGCCGGCCTCGTCGCGGGCAATCCCCGGGCGATCGTCCTGACCGGCCTGGGCGGGGTCGGGAAGACGCGCCTGGCCGCCGAGGTGGCCCGGTCCGTGGCACCGGGGTTTGCCGGTCGCGTCGCCTGGATCCCTCTCGCGAGCTCGTCGCGGGACGGCGGCCTCGCATCGGCGATCGCGGCCGGGCTCGGCATCGCCGCGGTCCGGCCGGATCATGTTGCGGAGTCCGTGGCCGAGGCGATCGGTGAGGAGCCCGCGCTCCTCGTCCTCGACGGAGCGGAAAGCCAGCTCCACGATCTCGGGCTGCTGGACGAGATCCTCGGGCACGCGAGCGGGCTCCGGATCCTCGTCACGAGCCGGATCGCCCTCGATCGTCCAGGGCTCGCGGCGGTCGCCATCGAGACGCTCCCGGTCCCGGCCGCCGACGCTGATCTCGACCGGGTCGCGGCCAGCCCGGCCGTCGCCCTGCTCGTCGACCGCGGGCTGCGGGCCGGTGCCGAGGTCCCGCTGACCGCGCGGACGGCGGCCGCGTACGCCCGTCTCGCGATCCGGCTCGACGGCCTGCCGCTGGCGATCGAGCTCGCCGCGCCGCTCCTCCGGGTCCTGCCCCCGCATCGCCTGGTCGAGCGGATCGCCGAGCAGCTCGACCCCGTGGTCGCGACGATCGACTGGAGCGTCGCGCAGCTCGAGCCCGACGACCGGCGGCTCTATCGCCGGCTCGCCGTCTTCGGGATCCCGTTCCGGGCGCGCCACGTCCGGACGTTCGCCGAGCGGGCCCTGACCCACGGGCTCTCGCCGCTCGGTCCCGACGTCGCCGGCGGGCTCGAGCGGCTCGCCGCGGCCAGCCTGATCCGCGCCCGGCCCGACCCGGAGAGCGGCCCCGATGCGGCGACCGGGCCGGATGACCCGCGCGGGGGCAACGTCCACGAGTACGAGCTGCCGGCGCTCGTCCGCGACGACGCCGCCCGTCGCCTCGAAGCGAGCGGCGAGGCCACCGCGGCGCACTGGGCCCGGGCGAACGACCTGCTGGCCTTGTGCGAGCTGTCCCACACGGAGCTGCTCGCGAGCTCGCGACTCGACATCCTCCAGCAGCTCGACGTCGTCCACGACGACCTGTTGACGGCGCTCGATCGGGCCCGGTCCGCCGGCGAAGGCGCGTTCCTCCTCCGGATGACCGGCGCACTCGCCGAGTACTGGCGGTCGCGCGGACGGCTGGCGGAGGGCCGGATGCGGCTCGACGCGGCCCTTCGGATCGGCCCGCCCGACCGGACCGCCGATCGGGCGCGCGCCCTCCATGGGGCCGGCGTCCTCGCCAGCAGCCAGAGCGACTACGGACGGGCCACGACCCTGTTCGACGAAGCGCTGGCGATCCGGCTCGAGCTCGGCCGGCTCGACGAGGCGGCCGCGAGCCTGAACCACCTCGCGATGATCGGCCTCGACACGGGCGACCTCGATGCGGCCGAGCGGCATTGCCGGCAGGGCCTGGAGATCCGGCGCAGCCTGGCCGACGAGGCATCGGTCGCGGCCTCGCTGAACACGCTCGGGGGGATCCTCCAGTTCGGCGGCCGGAACGAGGAGGCCGCGGAGCTGCTCGGCGAGAGCGCCGCGATCCGCCGCCGGCTCGGCGACGAGGCCGGCGTGTCGGTGTCGATCGGCAACCTGGCCCTCGTCGCCCGCGACCAGGGCGACCTGGACGCCGCCGAGTCGATGCTCCGCGAGTCGATCGCGACCCGCGAACGTCTCGGCGACCGGCAGCGCGTCGCGGTCGTCCGCCACAACCTCGCCCTGATCCTGTTCGACCGCGGCGACCTCGCGGGGGCGATCGCCGAGCTCGAGTTCGCGATTGCCACCGCGCGGGAGCTCGGGCACCGCCTCGAGACCGCGAACGCCCTGTCGGACCTGGGGTTCGTCCTGGCCGCGGCGGGCGAGCGCGTTCGTGCCGCCCGGCACCAGCTCGAAGCCCTCGCGATCGCCGATCGGATCGGCGGTCGCGGGATCGTCGCCCAGTCCATCGACGGAATCGCCGGGCTCGTCGCGGCCGAGGGCCGACCGGGCGAGGCGGCCACGCTCTGGGCGGCGGCCGAGACGATCCGGCGCGAGGCCCGCTACCACCTTCTGATCGCCGATCGGCGCCGGATCGATAGGGAGATCGAGGTGGCCAGGGCGACGCTCGACGAGGAGGCCTGGTGGCAGGCGTGGGGCGCCGGCGAGCGGCTGACGATCGACGACGCGATCGCCCGGGCCCGGGCAGCGCTCGCCGAACCGGACCCGGAGACACCGGCGGCCGGCCGGGTCGCGGTGTAGGATCGCCGCCATGTCCCGGACCACCGAGCCCGCGTCGACCGCTGCCGCCCTCGCCTCGATCGAGGGGATCATCGAGCAGTTTCGCGAGCGCGACTACGTGTGCGACCGCTCCCTCGCAACGGCCGTCTTCCTCGGTCTCCAGCTCGGCCGGCCGCTGCTCCTCGAGGGCGAGGCGGGTGTCGGCAAGACGGAGCTCGCGAAGGTGCTGGCGGCCAGCCTCGGGGCGAGCCTGATCCGGCTCCAGTGCTACGAGGGCCTCGACGTCAATGCCGCGGTCTACGAGTGGAACTACCCGCGTCAGATGCTCGAGATCCGCCTGCTCGAGGCTCGCGGCCAGGCCGACCGGGCGACGGCCCACGACATCTTCGGGCCGGAGTTCCTGATCCGCCGCCCCCTCCTCCAGGCCCTCGAGGCGGACGCGAACGGCGAGCCGCCGGTGCTCCTGATCGACGAGATCGACCGGGCCGACGAGGAGTTCGAGGCCTACCTGCTCGAGATCCTGTCCGACTTCCAGGTGACCGTTCCCGAGATCGGCACGATCAAGGCGGCCCGGCCGCCGCGGGTGATCCTGACCTCGAACCGGACGCGCGAGGTCCACGACGCGCTCAAGCGCCGCTGCCTGTACCACTGGATCGACTATCCGACGGCCCAGAAGGAGTTCGAGATCGTCATCGCCCGCGTCCCGGACGCACCAGAGCGCCTCGCCCGCGACGTCGTCGGCTTCGTCCATCGCCTGCGCGAGGCCGACCTGACGAAGGTGCCCGGGATCGCCGAGACGCTCGACTGGGCGGCCGCCCTCCTGTCGCTCGGGTCGCGCGAGCTGACCGGCGAGGTGGTCGACGAGACGCTCGGCGTCGTCCTCAAGTACGAGGAGGACATCCGGCGGATCCGGGGCGCGACGGCTCGGGCCTATCTCGCCGAGGCGAGCGCGTAGGCGCCGAGCCCGGCCGATGAGCGTCCCGCGCGACCCGCACGATCCGGCGATCGTCCGCGCGCCGTGGGGCCCGGTCGTCGACGGACGGCGCCTCCTCGCCGAGTCGGTCGGCTTCGGGCGAGCGCTCCGGGCGGCCGGGATCCAGACCGATCTCGGCGCCGCCGTCGACTTTGCCCGTGCCCTGACCCTCGTCGACATGGGCCAGCGCGACACGGTCCGGGCGGCCGGCCAGGCCGTCTTCGTCCGCCGACGCGACGACCGCGAGGTGTACGACAAGGTGTTCGCCCGGTGGTGGCGGCGGCGCGGCCGGAAGCGTCCGCCGACCGATGGGCCGCTCGGCCCGGCGGGCGAGGAGGAGGCGGCCGAGGGCGACGACGGCGCCGCGACGCCGGCCGGCGACGAGGGCAGGCCCGGCGACGACGCCAACACGATCGACGGCATTCCAATGCCGATCGGGGCCGACGAGGACGACGACGCCGAGATCGACGGGATCATCGCGGCGCCGACGGCCTACTCCGCGAGCGAGCTGCTCCGCCATCGCGAGTTCGACCGGATGACCGGCGCCGAGCTGCGCGACGCCGAGCGGCTCGTCGACCTCCTCGAGCCGCGCCTGGAGCTGCGCCGGACCCGCCGCTACGAGCTCCACCACCACGGACGCCTGCTCGCCCCGCGGACGATGCTCCGGCGCAACCTGGCGACCGGCGGCCAGTTCACCGAGTGGGTCTGGCGGCGGGCGACCAGGCGGCCCCGCCAGATCGTCGTCCTGTGCGACATCTCGGGCTCGATGGAGCGCCACTCGCGCCTGCTCCTGCGGTTCGTCCAGGCGTTGTCGGCGGCGTCGTCCGTCAAGACGGAGTCGTTCGTCTTCGGGACGCGCCTGACCCGGGTGACGCGTCTCCTCCGCGACCGCGATCGGGACCGGGCCCTCGCCAAGGTCGCCGACAGCGTCAACGACTGGGCGGGCGGGACGCGGATCGGCGAATCGTTCCGGGACTTCAACCTGCACTGGGCGCGGCGGACCTTGCGGACCTCGGGGGTCGTCATCGTGGTCAGCGACGGGTGGGACCGCGGCGATCCGGCCCTCGTCGCGACCGAGACGGCCCGTCTCCGGCGCAACTGCCATCGCCTCGTCTGGCTCAACCCGCTCGCCGGCACGCCGGGCTACGAGCCGCTCGCAGGGGGGATGCGCGCGGCGATGCCGTACATCGACGACTTCGTTCCGGCCGGGACCGTCGCCAGCCTGGAGCGCCTCGGCGAGATCCTGGCCGGGATCCGGACGAGCGACACCCGGCGCGGCGGCGAGGCGGCGGCCGGCGCCGATGCGGGCGGCCGCCAGTCGAGCCAGGCGATCCGGGCGACGGCGCCGGAGGCCCTCGAGATCGAACCCGGCGATCGATCCGCGGCCCGGCCGCTGCGCTGACGACGAACCCAGGAAGAGCAGGCAGGACCCGATGCAGGAACTTCTCGAGACCCTCGACGGCTGGGCGACCGACGGCCAGCCGGCCGGGCGCGCGGTGGTCATCCGGACGTTCGGCAGCGCCCCCCGGCCCGAGGGCGCCGTCCTCGTGCGCGCCGACGACGGGCGGATCGCGGGCTCGGTGAGCGGCGGTTGCGTCGAGGGCGCCGCGGCGGGCGAGATCGAGCGGGCCCGCCGCGACGGGCGCAGCCGGGTCATCCGCTACGGGATCAGCGACGAGGAGGCGTGGGACGTCGGGCTGGCCTGCGGCGGGACGATCGACGTGCTTGTCGAGCCGGTCGTGCCGGTGGCGGCGGTCCAAGCCGCTCGCGATCGCGGCGCAGCCGTCGCCACGATCCTGCCACCCGACGCGCCGCCCGCCGCGTTCGGTCGTCACGAGCCCGGCGACGGCGCGCCGCCCCAGGCGCCGATCGTCGTCCGGGCCGACGGCAGCCTCGAGGGCTCGCTCGGCTCGGCCGCCGATGACGCCGCCCTGGCGGCCGCCGCGGCCGAGGCTCTCCTCCGCGGGACGTCGCGGAC
>DATNBW010000197.1:0-4016 GCA_035607275.1 Verrucomicrobiia bacterium
GCCCAGCCGCTGGTCAACGTCGCCACCATCGTCGGCCACACGCCGACCGGCAGGGAGCTGACCGACAGCGACACCGCCTCGGTGGCGGTCCTGGCTCCGCCCGAGGAGCTGACCCCGCCCCCGACCAGCACCATCACGCCGCAGACGGCACCGAGCAACCCGGGCTTCGCCCTGATGCTCATCCTCCTCGGCGTGGCCGGCCTCACGCTCGGGATCGGGTTCGTCACCCCGGCCCCGGCGCGAGTCCGCCGACGGGATCGCCTCGGCTGACCCCGAGACGACGCCGGTTCGTCGCCGGCCGAGCGGGTGAGCGATCACCCGACCGGCCGGCGAGGATCACCGTCGAAACCGACCCTGGGTCCCCGAGACCCGGACGGGGCGTCCTTGCCTAGGGACGCCCCGTCCGTAATCTCCCGGATCCCGTCCACCGACCCGTACCGTCACCCGGACCCGTTGTCGGCTCGCACCGCGATCCGCGCCTCCGGCCAATCCAATCCGTGAGAACGAGCGGAAAAGAGTAGTAATACGGCGTTTTCACTAGTACCTTTCTCCCCCCGGCTGGGGGTACTCTTCGCGGCCAACGATCGGACGCGACCGCCGGGATGTCGGGCGCAAGCCCGAAGAGCAGGGGACCAACGTTTCGGGGATCACGCCCGCCGATCGGGGATCCGGGCACAGGGGCATCGACGGAGTCGAGCCCAACAGGGAGGTCACATCGATGCTGTCTCGGGGAGCCTTGCGGCTTGCCAGCTCACGGACACGGCGGGGCATTGCCCTTTCGTGGAGCGTGCTGTTCATCCTTTCGCTGCTGCTGCAGTACGCCACGTTCGCGCTGGCGCCGGCGGCCCTGGCCGTCCATGACGAGCAGTTCCAGCTCGACGGCAACGCGGTCGACAATGCGGGCAGCGCCCAGCCGGACGACTGGGCGACCCTCGTCGCCGGTGGCGGCAGCGCCGATGCCTTCACGGGCATCATCCACGAGGCTCCGGACTCGACCATCTTCACCACGGGTGGCTCGAAGGACGACCTGAACACCACCTCGTGGCGCTGGACCGACGGGAGCGTCCCGGACAAGGACGACCTGCTCGACGGCTTCGCCGCCCTCTACAACAAGATCCTCTACTTCGGCGCCGATCGGTTCGCCAACAACGGCGACAGCGCGATCGGCTTCTGGTTCTTCCAGAACGGCCTGAACGTGAACGGCAACGGCACGTTCTCCCCGGCCCACAAGGTCGGCGACCTGTTCGTCGTCAGCCACTTCGAGAACGGTGGCGCGGTCAGCGAGATCCAGCTCTTCTCGTGGGTCGGCTCCGGCGGCAGCGACGGCGCCCTCGACCTCGTGGCGACCGGCCAGATCTGCACCGGCTCGCCGGCCGACGACAAGGCCTGCGGCATCGCCAACCAGACCGCGACCCCGGCCCCGTGGAGCTATACGCCCAAGGCCGGCGCCGCGGGCACGTTCCCACAGTTCAGCTTCTTCGAGGGCGGCCTCGACCTCACCAAGGTCTTCCCCGGCACGGTCCCGTGCTTCGGCAGCTTCCTCGTCGAGACCCGCTCGTCCCAGGAAGTCAACGCCCAGCTGAAGGACTTCATCGCGGGCGACTTCAACACGTGCAAGCCGCCGACCATCGCGACGGCCGCCAGCGACTCGACCGTTCAGCTCGGCGGCACCGTCACGGACACCGCGACGCTGTCGGGCAATGACGGCCCCGTCTCGGGCTCCGTCAAGTTCTTCGTCTGCGGCCCGAACCCGTCGGCCACCGCCTGCACCTCGGGCGGGACCCAGGTCGGCGGCGCCGTCACCGTCAACACCGCCAACAATCCCGATTCCGCAACGTCGGCCGCGTTCACGCCGCCGGCCGCGGGCTTCTACTGCTTCCGCGCCGAGTACACGCCGGACGCGGACTCCCAGTACCTCGCGGGCTCGCACACGAATGCGACGACCGAGTGCTTCAAGGTCGTCGAGGCGCACATCGCGATCACGAAGACCGCCAACCCGCAGGGCCCGGTCAACGCCGGTGACTCGATCGGGTTCGACATCACCGTCACCAACGAGGGCGACGGCACCGCGCTCGGCGTCCACGTCACGGACGTCCTCCCGGCCGGCATCAACTGGTCGGCGGGCGCCCCGACGGGCGACATCACCGGCGTCAGCTGCGCGATCGCGGCCGGCACCCTGACCTGCGACGACGCCTCGATGGCGGCCGGTGACAGCTTCACCGTCCACATCTCCGGCACCACCGACGCGAACGACTGCGGGACGGTCACGAACACCGCGTCGGTTTCGACGACCAACGACGGCTCGGACGAGGCCAGCGCCTCGGTCGACGTCCTGTGCGCCCAGATCGCGATCACGAAGACCGCCAACCCGGCGGGCCCGGTCAGCGCCGGTGACACGGTCGGGTTCGACATCACGGTCACCAACGACGGCGCCGGCACGGCCACGAACGTCCACGTGACCGACGTCCTGCCCGCCGGCATCAACTGGAGCGCGGGCGCTCCGACCGGGGACATCACCGGCGTCAGCTGCGCGATCGCGGCCGGCACCCTGACCTGCGACGACGCCTCCATGGCGTCGGGCGACAGCTTCACCGTCCACATCTCCGGCGCCACCGGGCCCGAGGACTGCGGAACGATCACCAACACCGCGTCGGTCACGACGGCCAACGACGGCTCGGACGAGGCGACGGCTTCGGTCGACGTCCTCTGCCCCGACGTCCAGGTCGTCAAGACGGCTCCGAACGAGCAGATCCCGGCCGGCCAGGATCTGGTCTTCACGATCACCACGACGAACATCGGTGATGGCGTCGCCCGCAATGTCACGCTGACCGACACGCTGCCGGCCGGCTTCGACTGGAGCGAGAACAGCGCCGCCTGCGAGATCGCCGCCGGTGTCCTGTCCTGCGACTTCGGCGACCTGGATCCGGGCGAGAGCGCTTCGGTCACCCTGACCGCGCCGACCTCGGCCCTCGGCGAGAACCCCAACATCGACTGCAGCGAGGGCGGCATCACGGTCGACAACACGGCGACCGCCACGTCGACCAACGAGGGCCAGGACGTCCTCGGGAACAACACGGACGATGCGTCGATCGACGTGCTGTGCTCGGCTCTCCTCATCCAGAAGTCGTTCACCGGCAACACCAACGGCACGGACCCCGACCTCGGCGTTCCGTCCGCGAAGATCGGTGACACGCTCCACTACACCCTTGAGTACGCCGGCGCCGGACTGCTCGAGAACGCGGTCATCACCGACGTCCTCCCGCAGGGTCTGGACTTCGTCGCGGGCTCGGCCCTCGGCGACGCCAACTTCAACGACGGAACCTACGATTCCGCCACCCGCACGATCACGTGGCATGCCAAGGGCACGCTTCCGGATCCGGCCAGCGGCGCGGTGACCTACGACGTGAAGGTCCTCGCGACGGCTCCGGACTTCGCCCAGCCGCTCGTCAACGTCGCGACGATCGACTCCGATCAGACCAATCCCGACAGCGACACCGCCTCGGTGGCGGTCCTGGCTCCGCCCGAGGAGCTGACCCCGCCCCCGACCAGCACCATCACGCCGCAGACGGCACCGAGCAACCCGGGCTTCGCCCTGATGCTCATCCTGATCGGCGTGGCCGCGGTCACCCTGGCCATCGGGTTCGTCACGCCGGTCCCGGCGCGGGCAGCCCGACGGCGCGACCGCCGGGGGTAGCCCTCGGCGATCCCATCCATCGCACCCGAGCCAACGGGGCGCCCCACCGGGGCGCCCCGTTCGCACGTCCGGCGGAGCGCACGGCGCGGCCCGTCACGAGTCTGGCGCGGCAGGAGATCCCGGCTCGAGCGCGTCGTCGTTGCGGTCAGCGGTTGTCAGCCCGGGTTCGCCGGGCGATTCGCCGGGTCGACCGACGGTCGTACGGGGCCGGGGTGAACGCGAGTCCCGGGAGGGTCCTGCCCGATTCGGTGCGGTGCCGCAACGCAGATCGGCCGCCCCGATGGGGAGCGGTGGAGTCCGGTGGATTCGAGCCCATCGGAAG